>NZ_AENN01000008.1:0-1791 GCF_000183205.1 Eremococcus coleocola ACS-139-V-Col8
GTTTGAGTGAAAGCTCACTCAAAACTAAACAAAGACAATCCTTGTATAAAGGTTCCATACTCCTTAGAAAGGAGGTGATCCAGCCGCACCTTCCGATACGGCTACCTTGTTACGACTTCACCCCAATCATCTATCCCACCTTCGACGGCTCCCTCATAGGTTAGGCCACCGGCTTCGGGTGTTACAAACTCTCGTGGTGTGACGGGCGGTGTGTACAAGACCCGGGAACGGATTCACCGTGGCGTGCTGATCCACGATTACTAGCGATTCCGGCTTCATGCAGGCGAGTTGCAGCCTGCAATCCGAACTGAGAACGACTTTAAGAGATTCGCTTGCCCTCGCGAGTTTGCTGCTCGTTGTATCGTCCATTGTAGCACGTGTGTAGCCCAGGTCATAAGGGGCATGATGATTTGACGTCATCCCCACCTTCCTCCGGTTTGTCACCGGCAGTCTAACTAGAGTCCCCATCTGAATGCTGGCAACTAGTTATAAGGGTTGCGCTCGTTGCGGGACTTAACCCAACATCTCACGACACGAGCTGACGACAACCATGCACCACCTGTCTCTATGCTCCGAAGAGAAACTCTATCTCTAGAGTGGTCATAGGATGTCAAGACCTGGTAAGGTTCTTCGCGTTGCTTCGAATTAAACCACATGCTCCACCGCTTGTGCGGGTCCCCGTCAATTCCTTTGAGTTTCAGTCTTGCGACCGTACTCCCCAGGCGGAGTGCTTATTGCGTTAACGCCAGCACTGAAGGGTGGAAACCCTCCAACACTTAGCACTCATCGTTTACGGCGTGGACTACCAGGGTATCTAATCCTGTTTGCTCCCCACGCTTTCGAGCCTCAGCGTCAGTATCAGACCAGAAAGCCGCCTTCGCCACTGGTGTTCCTCCATATATCTACGCATTTCACCGCTACACATGGAATTCCGCTTTCCTCTTCTGTACTCAAGTGACCCAGTTTCCAATGACCCTCCACGGTTAAGCCGTGGGCTTTCACATCAGACTTAAGTCACCGCCTGCGCTCCCTTTACGCCCAATAAATCCGGACAACGCTTGCCACCTACGTATTACCGCGGCTGCTGGCACGTAGTTAGCCGTGGCTTTCTGATTAGTTACCGTCAATCCCTAGCCAGTTACTACTAGGGGTGTTCTTGGCTAATAACAGTGCTTTACGATCCGAAAACCTTCTTCACACACGCGGCGTTGCTCCGTCAGACTTGCGTCCATTGCGGAAGATTCCCTACTGCTGCCTCCCGTAGGAGTTTGGGCCGTGTCTCAGTCCCAATGTGGCCGATTACCCTCTCAGGTCGGCTATGCATCATGGCCTTGGTAAGCCGTTACCTTACCAACTAGCTAATGCACCGCGGGCCCATCCTTGAGTGATAGCAGAGCCATCTTTCAATCAACCATCAGGCGATGATTGCTGTTATGCGGTATTAGCGATCGTTTCCGACCGTTATCCCCCGCTCAAGGGTAGGTTTCCCACGTGTTACTCACCCGTCCGCCACTCACGTTAAGAGAACAAGTTCTCCGTCAGTGCGTTCGACTTGCATGTATTAGGCACGCCGCCAGCGTTCGTCCTGAGCCAGGATCAAACTCTCATGAAAGTTAATTTCATAAGTCTAATTGACTCATTTAAATACTAGCTAATTATGATTTTTATACTGATCATACACAGTCTGTCTCGAATTTAATATTCGGGTTGTTCGTTTATACGAACCCCTTACACAAATTGGTGTTTGTCTTTGTTCAGTTTTCAATGAGCTTTCGTTGTCTTTTGTTTTTT
>NZ_AENN01000007.1:0-3204 GCF_000183205.1 Eremococcus coleocola ACS-139-V-Col8
CTGCCGTTTGTAAGGCAGAGGTTACAATTACAGGTAATTGTTCATTCATATAATATTGACCATCTTCAACCACAATCATCGTACCGTCTTCTAAGTAAGCAACCCCTTGCTTGCGCTCAGTACCTGCCTTAATAATCATTACGGTCATTTGTTCCCCTGGAATTAAGACTGGTTTCACAGCATTTGCGAGGGCATTAATATTGAAGACCGTAATATTTTGAAATTCACAGACCTTATTTAAATTATAGTCATTGGTTACAACAGCCGCTTCCATTAGTTTAGCCAAGCGAACTAATTTACTATCAACTTCATCAATATCTTCAAAATCACCTTCATAAAAATCAATTTTCACTGAATCATCTTTTTGAAGTTGATTCAAGATATCCAATCCTCGCCGTCCCTTGGCACGTTTAAGGGAGTCAGAAGAGTCAGCAATCAATTGCAGTTCATGCAAAACAAAGTTAGGAATCACCAAAGTACCTTCCATAAAGCCCGTTTTGACAATATCCGCAATCCTGCCGTCTATTATAACACTTGTATCCAATAATTTATATGGATGATAAGCATCCCCTGCTTTTCGTTGTAACAACTCTTGTTCTTGCAAGCCACTTTCATGTTTGCGGCCTTGTAAAGAACGGGAAAATAATTGGACTAGATCCTCCCGTCGGGTCATGGCTATTTGATAACCCACAAAACCAAAAATTAAGGGTAGGATTAAAGGCAAGGTCGAAGAAATAAAGGGAATCCGCAAGCCAACAAAAGGAAGGGCGATTAAATAACCAATGACCAAACCAATAATCGTGCCTAGGACATCAATCAAAATCACGGATATTGTTTGTTGGTTAGCCCATTTAATCATCCGACTTACAAATTTATCAATAATAGGCACTAATAGAAAACCAATCAAAAGAAAAATGATTGAAAAAATAAGGGCATTAATAATGGGATTGGCCATTAAATCTATTGTGAACCCAAGCTGACGCCATATATCAGGTCCAAAAGTTAAACCAAAGGAAATCCCAATAATTAACGCCACTAATAAAATAAAACGTTTATACATCATGTCACCTCCTTTCAAATAGAATTACAGTTAAAAACTAACGCGGAAATACTAAATTAACCGCTTGCCGAATCGTTTTAACCGGAACCAACTCAATCTCAACATCTTTATCTAAGTCATTATAATTATTCTGAGGGATAAAAATTCGTTTAAAGCCAAGTTTATTGGCCTCTTTAATCCGTTCATTAATTTGGGATACTCGGCGGATCTCACCCGTCAAGCCAATTTCACCCACAAAACAATCATCGACCTTGGTTGCCTTATCCCAATAGGACGAAGCAATCGAGATTGCGATGGCCAAGTCAATGGCTGGCTCATCTAATTTTACGCCTCCGGTCGTCTTAAAGAAAGCATCTTGATTTTGCACTAGTAAACCACAATGTTTTTCCATGACTGCTAATAATAAAGACACTCTTTGATAGTCCACACCTGAAGCCGTCCGTTTGGCATTACCGAAAACAGTTGGCGTCATCAAAGATTGGACTTCAGCTAAGATGGTCCGAGTTCCTTCTAAAGATGCCACCACCGTCGAACCTACGGCACCCGCAATCCGCTCTTCCAAGAAAAGTTGAGAAGGGTTCGCCACTTCTTGTAAGCCAGTATCCAACATTTGAAATACACCCAATTCGTGGGTGGAACCAAAACGATTTTTGACGGCTCTTAGAATCCGAAAGCGATTATATTTTTCACCTTCAAAATATAAAACCGTGTCCACCATGTGTTCTAACATCCTTGGTCCAGCTATCGCACCTTCTTTCGTCACATGACCGACAATAAAAATTGCAATCCGGTTATCCTTTGCCAACCGCATCAAACTAGCGGTTGCCTGTCTAACTTGACCTACCGAACCAGCCACCCCATTATGGTCCGCCACTTGCATGGTTTGGATGGAGTCAATCATGACCGTATCAGGCTGAATCCGAGCCGCTTCCGCAATAATTTGATCCAGATCAGTTTCTGCCATCAGGTAAAGATCTTCTTGTTTAACATTGAGCCTTTGGGCCCGCATTTTAATTTGGGACAGACTTTCTTCTCCCGACACATAGAGGACCCGTTGGCCGGCCTTAACTAATTGGGTGGAGACCTGTAAAAGGAGGGTAGACTTACCAATGCCGGGGTCACCCCCAATTAAAACCAGTGACCCAGCCACCAAACCGCCACCCAAAACCCGGTCAAACTCTTGAAATTGCGTTTGGACTCGATCTTCAGCTTGGGCTTGGATTTCATCCAATTTGTAGGCCCGGCCTAATTGATTTGCCGCATCTGACCTTAAAGACCGGGTCCGTTGTTGACTAGGGCTGGAAAACACTAATTGTTCTTCCATTTGATTCCAAGCGCCACAGTTAGGGCACTTACCCAACCATTTAGGCGATTCGTAACCACAGGCCATGCATTCGAACATTACCTTTTTCTTTGCCATTCTGTTAGAACCTCTCTATTTACTTACCTGAAGACCCAAAGCCACCAGACCGTTGTTCTAAACCACCTTGATCGCCATCCACTGTATAGTATTTAGCAAAAATTCCTTGCGCAATCCGGTCACCTTTTTCAATCGTCACATCAAAGAGTCCGAAGTTCTGTAATTGGACATAAATATGACCCTCATTGGCTGGATTATTATAATAATCTTGGTCAATAATTCCGACACTGTTGGGTAAAGCGATAAAGCGTTTCAAAGGATTAGATGACCGATTAATAATCTGGAGATATTCATCGGCTTGCATGTAAGCTTTTAAGCCAGTGGGCACCAAAGTCGGTTTCATTAAGTCTTTATCCGCTTGATTGACTGAACCCTTGACCAGCTTGGTCACCACTTGCTTCCAATAGCTAGGTAGGGTGATTGTTTCGGCTGCCTCGATATCATACCCCGCAGCATTATAGGTCGACCGTTGGGGCAGTTGAATCGCTTGATCTTGATAGGCCGAAACAATTTCAAAGCCACGAATTCTCTGATTCATATAAGACACTCCTTAACTATTTTTCTAATCTATTCTATCAAAGTTTAGTATTTTAAGCACCTAATAGCTTAATGAATTCCCATATTTTATCCTAAGGCTTCGGCTTTTATCACTTTGGCTAGACTTTGTTTATTTTTAGGACTTATTGTTGAAAAAAAGATCCCCTCAGGGATCGATTTAATCACT
>NZ_AENN01000006.1:0-225438 GCF_000183205.1 Eremococcus coleocola ACS-139-V-Col8
CCACGCCCGGTGCTTTTAATATTTAACAAGCTAATTATTTTTGGTTGAACATATCTAAGATTGAACCTAAGATACTGTCATCACTGTCATCAGCTGTTTGTTGGTGGGTTGGTGCATTATCAGCGCCAAATAGGCCACCTAAAACAGAACCTAATAAACCGCCTTCTTGACTCTTCTTAACTAATTCATCATTGGCAGCTTCTTGGGTTTGTTTACGAACTTGTTCAGAATCTAATCCTTTATTTTTCTTTTCTTTAGCAAAGTAAGAAATTAAAACAGGAACGACCAATACAAGCACACGTTTCACTGCAGCTGGGGTAATACCAAAGGCATCGGCTAAACGAGTGATTACTGAATCTTTATCTTGTAAGACATGACCTAACATCTTGTCACCATCTTCTTCATCCGCATTTTGTACGTATGCTTCTAAAGAATCATGACTATTGTCTTCAGCATGGTCTTGTAAGGCTTGATCAAATTTAGATAAACCTTCATCTGTTTGATTATTACGGTTAATCGCTTTTAAAATCATTGGTATGGCAGCAGCTAAGACTGAAGTTACTTGGGAAGCAGATAAACCTGACTTACTCGCAATTGCGTCAATATCTTTGCCATTTCCTTGGTTAAACACATCAATAACTGAACCTACTGTATCAAATAATCCCATTTTAAATTCCACCTTTCTTGGTTAACTTAAGCATAGCATAGACGCTGGTAATCACCTACTGATATACTCAAACAAATTTCTCCTAAATGCTTACTTAGTTAGATAAAAGTACTTTTGAATCAAGGATAATCATTTTTTTACCTGCTTGATTGTAAGCCGTGGTCACTAAATTACACACCGCTTGGTCCGGATTGGAATCCGTATAGTCAATTGATTTAAATTCAGTTTTTACCGACATGACATCCCCAGGTCGGATTGGATTAGACCATTTAACCTTGACTTCAATTCCAACAATGCCTTTGGCTAAATCGAGACTTTCAACCATCAACCGCATGGCAACACCTGAAGCTTGCCAACCAGAAGCCGCTAAACCTTCAAAAAAGGTGTCCTTGGCGGCTTCAGGATCCAAATGGAAAGGCTGAGGATCGTATTCTTTAGCGAAGTCAATAATCTTGTCTTGGGTAAATTCATAAGTTCCATACTCAACCACATCGCCAACTTGATAATCTTTTACTAATTTAGAACCTGCCATAATAAAACCTCCTCATATTTTTGGAAACGTTTTTTTAATTTTAACAAGTTCTTTTCAGATTAACGAGAAAAATGCTTAGCCTAATTCTTTAAAGTTTTCTCCAAAAATTTTAACTGGGCCTTAAAGACAGCTTGAGACTCTTGATTATCTTGAGATATTTCAAAAATATGCGGTAAAGATTTTTTATGATTTTTGTCATAAATTTGACTGGTGACATCTATCCCTAAAGTTTCTAAACGCTGAGCTAGGTCTTGATTTTGATTGCTAAAAGACCCCCAATTACCATCAGAAATAAAGGTCGGTACAAAGTCTGAGGTCGCATGGGAAATCACTGAAGCTTGGTTAACAGACTGGCCTTTGACATAATCGATATCTTTAAAATAAGCCGCCACCCAAGTATAGAAAAGCCAGTCACAAGGCGGAAAATCAACCTGACCAACCCGGGCGGGGTCAACTGAACCAGCCACATTAATATAACCCTTAATATTTGCTGGCCGGGCAGCAGGTTTAAGCCCCATCTCTAAAGCATAATCGGGTGAAGTAATTATATTGACCATTTGACCAGCCAATTGACCTCCAGCTGAGTCCCCCATCAAAATGATTTTCTGGCTATCGATATCATATTTTTCGGCATTATCCAAGATATATGCCAAGGCTTCATTAATTTGAGCGAGTGGACCAGGATAGGCATTAACCGGTGCTAGTTCATAATTTATAGCCGCTACATTATAACCCGCTTGGACAAACTTTTTGAAATAATTTTGGTAAAGGTCTTGACCCTTGTCTCCTAGGATATAACCACCCCCATGGATAAAGAAAATGGTCCCCTTGGCTTGATTCGCTTGATAAAGGTCTAAATAATTGGAAGTTTTTTTACTAGGATATTCAAGGTTACGAAAGACCTTATAATTTTTCTCAGTTTCTTGACTGGTCTTGGTCTCAACCGGCATCAAGTGTTGCAAGGTCCGTGCATATAAGGTCGGATTGATAAAGGCAGTGGTCGTAATTATTGATAAAATAAAAATCACAGCAAAGACCAGACGCCCTAGCCATTTAAATGGTTGTTCCCACATTGGAATCATACGGTCCGGCTTAAGCCGGCTATCCCAAGCAAAATTTACCAAGGTATAAACTAGGCCAAAGATGGCCACCACTTGTACAAGAACAAAGTCCGGCCGAAAAGCAGCTAGACCCACCGCAGCCAGAACCGCTCCATCTAAAATTAGGCGAACTGGACCACCTTTTTGTTTAGCATGAACTGAAGCTTGGATTAAAATCAAGACGACCAAAGGGATGGCTAGCCAGTAGCCATAATTAAAACAGATCATTAAAGCTACAAATAGAGCATAAAGCAAGATATTTACATAATACATGGTGGAGGCCTCCTTTTTCTTAAGTCTATTATATAAGATAAGGTCCCAGAAAAAAATTGAAATCTCTAAGCAAATCTCCATCAAAAATTAGGTAAGTTTGTTATGATTAAACTACATTTTGTGAAAGGATTTAACCATGTTATATCTCATGTTATTTGTTGAGGGTATTCTCACCTTCTTATCGCCTTGCTTATTACCTATGATTCCACTTTACCTCTCCTACTTTGCAGCCCAGGATAGCCAAGCGGATAAGGGTAAAATCCTCCAGGCAGCTAACCTCTTTGTCTTAGCTTTTTCCCTGGTCTTTATGGCCATGAGTCTGCTGGCAAATTATGTGGGGCAGTTTTTTATAAGCAATCAAAACCTGATAAATATAGTCGCGGGGCTGATTATTATAGGCTTAGGTTTGGACCAACTATGGGGCCACCGTTTTTCCAGCCGCCTCTTTGCCCGGTCCACTTCTCAGCAAGGGCAGCCCAAGTCTGCCCTTGGCTTAGGCTTCTTATTCGCCCTAACCTGGACGCCCTGTGTCGGGATTTATTTAGCCTCTGCCTTATCTCTGGCTATGACCGCCAATAATTATGGGCAGAGTTTACTAATGTTAGTCGCCTACTGTTTAGGGTTAGGGATTCCCTTTATTTTATCTGCTTTGCTGATTCAGGAAAGCAAACGGTCGATTAAACGTATTGCTCCCTATCTGCCCATCTTAGAAAAATTCTCAGCCATACTCTTAATAGTTTTTGGCATCTTAATGGCCACCGGGAAAATCAGTTCCTGGTTAGGACTCTAGAAAGGAGAAATTAATGAAACGCTTATTATTTTTAGCATTAGCTCTACTGCTTGTTTTTGGAGGTGCTTTTTTTATCCAAGAAAGTCAAAAAGAATCTGGTCAAGCGGAATTAGCTCAATTAGCCAGCCAAGAAGCTAGTTCTGAAAGTCAAATACAGGAGGCTGCAAGTGCTAGCCCTAGCCAAACTTCAGAGACCAGTCAGGATGGCTCTAATCAGAGTGATGAAAGTGACGCTGAGACAAAGTCCGTCCCCAAAATCCCTAACTCCCAAGTTATGACGGCAGATGGTCAAGAAGTTGACCTCCATAGTCTTATGACCAATGGCAAGCCAACCATTATTAACGTTTGGGCAGCTTGGTGCCCCCCTTGTCAAGAAGAAATGCCATATTTCCAAACGGCTTACGACCAATACAAAGACCAATTTAATTTTATTATCATCGATGGTCTAGCTTCTAAACCCTCTGAAACCATGGAAACAGCACAAGCCTTTTTAGCCGACAATAATTTAACTCTGCCTGTTTACTATGATGTCAACCGGTCCACCCAAATTAAATTGGGGATGAATATCTTCCCGACCACTATTTTATTTGACAAGGATGGTAACCGCCAACGCATCAATGGACAAATCAGCCAAGATCAACTGATGGCTTTCTTAGAGGCAAACTCTTAATATGATTTATATAGAGGCCACTTGATTTCAAGTCGCCTTTTTACGTGAAAAATCCTTCCTGCTCCATAATTATCGAATATGCTGAAAAATATGATTTTTCCCACCGTTTCTTTGCCGTCTAGTGCAAAAAATAATTATTCGCACCGATTCCAAACCATCCAGTGCCAAAAAATAATTATTTACACCGATTCCCATCCTCCCAGTGCCAAAAATAGTTATTCGCACCGCCCACAGATAGTTAGCCCCCTCATGTCTCCCATTACTCAAAAAGCCGCGATTTGCTAGCCAAAGGCTGCCCTATCGCGGCTTTTTTATAATTTTTAATATTGTGAAGCCCCTGTAGTGGTATCGGCCTTAACTGACGGACCTGAAGTCACATCAGCCTTGGGTGCCGGTGCAGGTGAGCCTTCACTTGGTTGATAATGGTAGACGGGTTCATCCAATTCGGGATTATAATCGACAAAGAAATCATAACCGTTAAAGAACCACTCATCAGCTTTTTCGATAAAGAAGACGGTGTCCTTTCCCTGAACTAGAACCAAGGGATCCTTGGGTTCCGCTACGCCGACTCCTAAAGAATAATTATCATGAATGGGTGATGACCCGTAAACCTTGCCGAAAAAGTAAATTCCACGGTCAGGACTCACGCCCATTTCTTCCACATACCATGCTTGCGCACGGTCTGATACTTGTAATTTCATGCTGAACTCCTATTTCTATTCTATCACTGACTGCTTGTCAAAAAGTCTTCTAAAACCTGTAACACGCCATCCTCCTTATTAGAGGGAGCCACCGCCTTAGCCGCAGCCTTAACCCGATCAGAAGCATTAGCCATAGCATAAGAATGACCAGCATACTCTAACATATGAATATCATTGCCCCCATCGCCAAAAACCATCATCTGGTCCGGTTCAATCCCAAAGCGGTCACCTAAAAAAGCCAAAGCTGATTGCTTAGAAATTCCAGTAGGCACAATATCAATGGTCCCCCACCCTGAATGAGTTGCATGGGCATGACCTTCAAGACGCTGGTTAATCTCCTTCGTTAAGGCAACAGTGTCCTGATTTTTGACTCGAAAAGACAACTTAACAAACTCATCTTCGGGTAGAGGCGAAAAACTCGGCACCCGCCGAATCGGACCTAGGAAAAACTTTAAAATCAAGCGTTGAGTAAAGGGAACCTCCTGCTCTATATAAGAGGTGTTAAGCCCTGATAGTGACATGCCAGGATAATGATATTCCGCCAACAGCCGCTCCATACTCTCCGCATCAAAGGTATTCTGGTGAATAACTTGACCCTTGTTCCAGATTAAGGCACCGTTATCCGCCACAAAAATCATATCATCAAGATAATCCTTAAATATTTTGGCCATCCGGTAATACCGGTTGCCAGAAATCGCAACCACTTTAATCCCCTGCGCTTTTAATTGGTCAAATACTTTCTTGAAACGAGGTCGATTATATTTATTAAAAGACGAAAGAAATGTCCCATCTAAGTCAAACGCCACCAAACGAATCATATCCCAACCTCCATTTTTTTGTAATTTAATTCAATCACATTGTAGCTCACTAGACAAGTAATTAGCCTAACAAGGATATTACTATGCTGAATCCATAAAAGAACATGATTCCCTTTAAAAATTTCGCCAAAGCAAAAAAAGCATTCAAGCAAGCGTTCCAAGTTGATCGTCCAACTTTTCCTAGCTTGAATACTTTTTTATTGAGCTTATTCATTTAATTCAAACAAACTTAAAAACTGTTGCCCCAGTGATAACTGGTAAGAGCTATGCCGCATTACATGTTTGGCTTGATGAATAATCCGAGCGGACTCATAAAATTCCAAGAGCCGCTGACTGGCTGCTTGCCAAGAATATTTTTCTGCTTCTTGCCGAGCTTGCACTTTCATCCTTGCTAAGATGTCTTCATGATCTAAAATTGATAAGCTAGCCTGTAGCGAGGTCTTGTCTCCCGTCTTAAAGGTCGTTCCCGTCTGACCAGGAATAATTTGTTCCAAGGTCGCTCCACTTTCGGCCGCAATGACGGGTGTCCCTGAAGCCATGGCTTCTGAAATCACTAGGCCAAAGGTTTCCGAAGTCGATGGGAAAATAAAGGCATCCCCGGTTGCATAAGCCTTAGCTAAGTTCTGCCCCTTCAAAAAGCCCGTAAAGGTGGTTTTCGTGTCTTTAAAAACAGCTTCTAAGTCTTGCCGGGCCGGCCCATCCCCCACTATAGCGAGACAAATATCATCCCGACCTTCAAAAACATGGACTAATTGGTCTAGGTCTTTTTCCGCCGCTAACCGGCCTACATAGACTAATAATTTTTGTCCCGGTAAACCAAAGGTCCATTCACGGTAGAGCTTTTCATCATAGTTTTGGGGATGAAATAGGTCTAAGTCAATCCCCCGTGGTAAGACTGCTTGGGTACAAATATCTTGGTCGATTAATTCAGCTTGGAGGGTTTTTGACACAGTCACATTATAATCAGCGGGTTGATGCCATTTACGTAAATAATCCCACAAGAGTGGTTTCATAAAGCTTAAATTATAATGGTCTAAATAATTTGGCATATGGGTATGATAAGAAGTTAAAAGTGGAATATCCAAGCTTTGGGCATATTTAACTGCTGAAGTCCCTAACATAAAAGGATTCACCGCATGAATCACATCCGGTTGAAAGTTTTCAATAACCTTCTTCATCTTCTTAGAAGGCAAACCCCAAGGTCTGGAGGAATATAAAGGAAAAGTAAAGGAATCCATCACCTTAATCGGTACACCTTGGTATTCTTGAATGCCTAGGTCTGGTGAAACAACCAAGACTTGATGACCCATTGCTTGTAAGCGTGGAGTCATCTGGGCTAACCGGGTACAAATTCCATCCGTAGCTGGATAAAAAGTTTCAGTGACAATTAAAATTCTCATCAGTAACCTCCATGCAAAATTAATTCCGCCGTGTAGACTAGTAAAGCTTATCGAAGCATTTCTAAAGCATCTTCAGGAAAATTAGTAATCAAACGATCCAAACCTAGGTCAATCATTGCTTTCATGGCCGCTTTATCATTTATGGTATAAGCATTAATTTGAATTCCATGTTGGTGGCAGTTAATAATATCAGCCGGAACTAGGGAACCATAAAAAGGATGATAATGCCCTACTCCTTTGGCTTTACAGTAATCGCCGGGTTCTAAGAGGGAAGCGCCCGTTAGGAATCCATATTCTAAAGGTAAATCCCCCGCAAGTGTCATACATTCCCGAATGGACCGATGGTTAAAAGAGGAAATTAAGACTCGGTCAGCTAAATCATAGTGTTTAATTAAATCAATAACTTTTTGGACAATTCCTTCATAGGCAAAAATATTGGTCTTCAATTCAATATTCACCTTGATAGATAAAGGCTGCATCCAAGCCAGAAATTCATCCAAGGTCATTATGGTTAAACCGTCATCCGCTTGATTTTCTAGTTCAGGAAAGGCACCATAGAATTGATAGGACCGTAATTCTTCTAGGGTCATATCCTTAACCAAGCCGCTGCCATTGGAAGTTCGGTCAATGGCTTCATCATGGATAATGACCACTTCTTGGTCTTTAGATAAATGGACGTCTAATTCGATGCCCCAAATGGGTAATTCAGCTGCCTTCTCAAAGGCTAAGCGAGTATTTTCGGGATACTTTCCCGTATAACCCCGGTGTGCAATAATTTCTTGTATCATAGGTTAAAATCCTCCTCAATTTTACGGCCTTAAATTGACATTTCACTTTCTTAATCGAAGAGTAAAAATTTTGACATAACAAGATAGACCCTTAGTGCTTCTAATTTTACTAGTCGGGCTGGATTAAAACGAGCCACAAACACCCTGCAACTCCCTTCGTGGTCAGAGTAAAAGGGAAGTAGGTGCAACATCCTTTGCCTTGATGGTAAGAATAGATGCTTCTTGGGTAGATTCAGATACTCGGTAATACTTCTTACCCACTATACCAATCTATTATTAATTCAGTGTTAATTTTAATAATCCCTTTGTAAATTCAATGTAAAGAAAAAGAAACCGCCATAGCGGTTTCTTTTTTAATTAATAAGTATGAGTTAATTAATAATCAGCATTGGTATAAACTTGTTGTACATCATCGTCATCTTCTAAGGCGTCGACGAGTTTTTCAAGTTTTTCTAATTTTTCACCATCAATTGCGATGGTATTTTGTGGCACCATGGTTAATTCGGCTCGTGCAAATTCATAACCGGCTGCTTCTAAAGCTTCCTTAACAGCTGCAAAATCACTCGGATCAGTATAAATTTCGAAGGCTTCATCCGAAACTTGCACATCTTCGGCACCAGCTTCAATAGCCAATTCGAAAATCGTATCTTCATCGACCTCTAATTCTTCACGATCAAGCACCACATAGCCCTTACGGTCAAACATATAGGCCACGGAACCAGAAGTACCCAAGTTACCACCATTACGACTAAAAGCAACATGGATGCCCGTATCGGTCCGGTTTTTGTTATCGGTTAGGGTATGGACCAAAATCGCAATCCCACCAGAGCCGTATCCTTCATAAGTAATTTCATCGTAGTTAGTCATGTCACCCGCATCGGTTGCTTTTTTAATAGCACGAGTGATGTTATCTTTAGGCATATTTTCTGCCTTAGCCTTGTCAAGCACCATGCGAAGGGTGGAATTCATTGACGGGTCGCCGCCACCATTTTTAGCAGCCATGAAGATCTCCTTGGAAAGCTTCCCAAATACGGCCCCTTTCCGAGCATCTTCTGCCCCTTTTTTATTCTTGATCTTACTCCATTTATTATGGCCTGACATTTTCTTCACCTCTATTGTTAGTTTATTGCCTTATTATAACACAGTCCCAGGCCTATGAAAACATGGGCCTTGTCTACAGTGTCTTATGAAAGTCTGTCTACAAGACTAGCATTTTCAAACTCTTAATCTAATATTATACTTAAAAATTAATTAAATTTTGAAATGTTTTGGCTAGACCTATTTCTTTTTATTTAAAAGAGATTATAATATCAATTAGCGAGACATTTGAAGAAGATTCTATCAGATAATTTTTCTAATTACTTACTATTACTCTCGCTAGTCAGCGCCCAAGCATAGCCACTTGGGTGCTGATTTTTTTATTTTAATTACTAAATTTTCGACGGATTATAAGATTAGATTATAAACTTAAATTTTGCCTACTTTTCCAATTATTTTAATCACTGAAAGTATTTTCCCTACTCTAACTCCAAGCAAAAGCCTGACCCAGGTCTACTTGACTTTCTGCATTTAGTAAACACTCTAATTTCAAACGTGCCTTAACCCCACTGAGGCCTTGGGCAAAAATCACCCCTGCTTGCTTCAACTGTTTCCCCCCACCTTCATAATCGTAAACATCTTCAATCACCCCATTGAAGGCACGGGAGACCATCACGACTGGAATCCCTTGGGCCAACAAGGCTTCGGTGGCAGGCACCGTAGCGGGAGGGAGGTTGCCTGCTCCTAACCCTTCGATGACTAGCCCACCATAATGACTGGCCCCGATGGCTGTAATAATATCCGCTTGCATCCCAGCATAAGCTTTTAACAAGGCTACCGGTTTTTTAATCGCCTTAACTGGGTAATAATCCCGGTGGAGGATTTTTTGAAAATAAAGGACTTGGTTTTTAGAAATTAGTCCGATAGGACCAAAGGTGGGAGTTTGGAAGGTGGCTAAATTAGTGGTATGGGTTTTGGTCACATAGGTTGCGGTGTGGATTTCCTCGTTCATGACCACCAGTACACCTTGATCACGGGACTGAGGGGCAGCTGCGGCCATAATCGCTGACCGGAGATTTGCCATGCCATCGGCTCCGATTTCATTGGATGACCGCATGGCTCCCGTCACCACTACTGCTTGTGAAAGATTCAAGTTCAATTGTAAGAAATAGGCTGTTTCTTCTAAGGTATCAGTCCCATGAGTCACAACAATCCCGTCATAATCCCCCGCATGGTCACGGATATAATTAGAAAGCTCTAGCATTTGAGCTTGGGTCATATGCGGAGACGGCAAGTTAAATAAGTCAACAAAGGTCACTGTTGCAAAATGATTGATAAAATTACCCTGTTGACGAATTGGATTTTCACGTGTCGGCGACACCTTCCCGGTCGTATGGTCTTCGGACATGGCAATGGTACCGCCAGTATTAATTAACAAAACATGGGCCATTAAAGCACCTCCTATTAAGATTCACTAAGTTCAAGTATAAAAGCGGTCTCAAGGTATAGCAAGGGACTTAATAGGAAAAATGGATTAATTCTTTCTTATAATATAGTTCGCTAGAAGAAGGTGGAGATTTTTCTTCACTTCCAGCCTAAGTCGGGAATATCACTAGCCGCTTTCTTTACTGCTTGACAAGTGAAGAATTTTTTCCACACTTCAAATATCACCGAAGAAAATCAGCCTTAGTTTTCTTTACTTTCATACCAACTTAAGAAAAACTTCAGACATTTTCTTTACTTGCCTAACAAGTAAAGAATTTTTCCACACTTCGAATATCACCGAAGAAAATCAGCCTTAGTTTTCTTTACTTTCATACCCACTTAAGAAAAACTTCAGACATTTTCTTTACTGCTCCAACAAGTGAAGAATTTTTTCCACACTTCCAATATCACTTAAGAAAATCAGCCTTAGTTTTCTTTACTTTCATACCCACTTAAGAAAAACTTCAGACATTTTCTTTACTTGCCTAACAAGTAAAGAATTTTTCCACACTTCGACCATAAGTTAACTAACTACTTCCCAGGCTTAGCCTAAAAGTAAAGAAACTACCATTCCAAAAAAATAGGAACAGACAAAACCGAGCAAAAAAGCCCAATCCGTCTGCCCCACGCTCTTAAAATATCAAATGCGCCATCAAGACGATGATAGGTAGAGAAATCAAAGTCCGTTCAATAAAGATGATAAAGATTTCAGTAAAGGATACTGGCAAATTAGATCCCAGAATGACTGCCCCAGTTTCAGACATATAAATCAATTGAACAATGGAAATACAAGCAATGATGAACTGGGTCATCGGATTGGCAATGGCCGCCGCCATAATAGATGGGACTACCATATCAGCAAAGCCAATCACCATGGTAGAAGCCGCTTGGTCCGCCAAGGGCACCTGTAATAAATGCAAGATCGGACGGAAGGGAAAGCCCAACCATTCAAAAATCGGCGTCGTTTGAGAAACAATTAAGACCAAGGTTCCAATCGCCATAATACTTGGAATCACACTCAACCATAAGCCTAAAACAGTTTTCAAGGCTGATTTCAAATATTGGACTGGATTCCCATTGGTCCGTGCCTTCTTAATAGCAAGCTCCATAGCCCATTGGTGTTTGCTATAGCCAACAGGAATGTCCTCACCAATATCTTGTGATTTACCAAGATAATATGTATTAGCCTTTCCTGATAAAGGCCAAATCCGTGGTACGATTAGGGCACAAGCAATTCCCGCCACAATGGTAGTTAAATAGAAGAAACCGAACTTATCCATCATATTTATATTTTCTACTACCACCAAACAGAAAGTAATGGAGACAGCTGAGAAAGTAGTGGAAATAACGGCTGCTTCCCGAGCATTATAGTAACCTTCTTCATACTGTTTATTGGTTAAGGTTACCCCGATCGTCCCATCTCCAATCCAGGAAGCCACACAATCGACTGCAGACCGACCCGGTAAGTTAAAGATCGGTCGCATAAAAGGGGTTAAAAATACCCCGACATATTCCAATAAACCAAACTCAGTTAAAAAAGGCAGAATAAAAGCCGCCACTAAGAAAATAATGAATAACCCATTGATTAAGTCAAAAAGGATCAAGCCCCCTGTATCGGGACTCCAAATGATTTCCGGCAAACCCCAGATTCTGCCAAAAGCCACTAACCAAGCTAAGACACAGCCTGTGACTCTGACAAGTAACCATAAGGGTGAGATATCTGCTACCTCTTTAAGTAAGCGATTGCTTTCAAGCCAAGTTGGTTTACTAAAGCGATAAATCAAAGCAATGACCGTCGAAAAAGAAATAATGACTAAGACCAAATAGTAAATTGGAATAAAATTGCTCACCTGTTGGCGTAAGAAATTGGCAATCACCGAGACCATCACCGTGGATTGCCCTTCTATCACCAGAGGCGTCATTAATAAAAACACCCCTAGCAGTGATGGCAATAAAAACAAAAGTATATCTTTGGCTGACCGGTTTTGAATCAGCTCTTGGTCAGAATTCATGAAAAAGACCCCTTTCTATCCGGTATATGATAACGCTTACTTAAAAAATATGCAAATTCTCATGGGACTTAAAAGGTCTTTTAATCTCATTAAGCGCTTCAGGCTTTTTTCTAATATTAAGAGGAAAAATTAGGCTAGCCCGCTCAAATAGCTTATACTAACCATAGCCCATAACAAGAAAGGAAGTATTTATGAATCAGCGTGGTCTCTACCCTATTCTCGTGCTCTTTTTAGTCGTCGCCCTCAAAGGTATCATCGACCAGACCTGGCCCTTGGTGGTGATTGCTTTCTTAGTAGTCTTAGTGGTCGCCTTCATAATTTTTAGACATAAACGCCCTTAAAACAAAAAAATCCTTGTCCACTAATTACAGTAGGCAAGGATTTTTCTATACATTTAAAATATTAAATGCGCCATTAGTACGATGATTGGCAGAGCAACTAAGGTCCGTTCGATAAAGATAATAAAAATATCCAGGAAAGAAACTGGTAGGCCAGATCCCAGAATGACTGCACCGGTCTCAGACATATAAATCAGCTGGACCACTGACAGACATGCGATAACAAATTGAGTCATTGGATTAGGGATTGCTGCAGCCATAATCGAAGGAACCACCATATCAGCAAAACCAATCACCATGGTGGAAGCTGCTTGGTCAGCCAGCGGAACTTGTAAGACTTGTAAGAGCGGCTTAAAAGGTAGCCCTAACCAGTCAAAAATCGGAGTCGTATGGGAAACAATAAGAACCAGCGACCCAATTGCCATAATGGTTGGAATGACTGAGAGCCACAAACCAAGGACGGTTGATACCGCCTGTTGCAAATATTGACCAAGATTACCACTCTCTTGGGCTTTCTCCACAGCTAGCTTCAAGCCCCATTGGTTAGCAGTATAACCAGTCGGAACATCCTCTTCATCTTCTTGAGGATTATTTTGGAAATAGGTATTGGGCTTGCGCGACAAAGGCGGAATCCGGGGCACGATTAAAGCACAAGCAGACCCCGCAATAAACATAGTTAAATAAAAGAAACCGAATTTGTCCATCATATTAATATTTTCTACCACTACCAGACAGAAGGTAATGGAGACCGCCGAGAACATGGTCGCAATCGTTGCGGCTTCTCGTTGATTATAATAACCTTCTTCGTACTGGTTGGCTGTTAAGGTAATCCCAATCGTTCCATCGCCAATCCATGAGGCGACACAATTCACGGCAGACCGTCCTGGCAAATTAAAAACCGGGCGCATCACTTTAGCTAAAAAGACTCCAATATATTCTAAGAGACCAAATTCAGTTAAGAGTGGGAGGATAAAGGCTGCCACTAAGAATATAATAAAGAGTCCACGGATGAGGTCGAACAGGATTAATCCCCCAGTATCCATACCCCAAATGAGTTCTGGTAAACCTAGGTCTTTACCAAAGGCTACTAGAAAGCCCATCAGCAAACCGACTAAACGAACTCCCAACCAGAAATTGGATACTTGGGCGGCACTTTTTAATAGTTCATTCTTCTCAATAAATGCTGGCTTAGAAAACTTATAAAGTAAAGCTAAGCCAGAAGAAATGATAATCACTAGCAGAACCAAAACATAAATTGGGACCAACTTGGAGATGCTTTCCTTGAGGAAATCCGCAATCACAGAGACCATCACCGTCGACTGGCCATTAATCTTCAGCGGTGTCATTAGGAGTAGGACCCCTGCTAAGGAAGGTAAGATAAAAAGTAAAAGTTGTTTCAGTGAATATTTCTGATGTGTTTGCGTGTCAGATGACATTGGCAGAACCCCCTTCTCATATCATCATAACCTGGATCGGATTCTAGCGCAAAAGATATCAGTTTATTCATATTATCAAAGAACCCTTTTGATGAGGTTAAGCAGGTTTCATCTTAAGCACCTAAACTTGGCATAGGACAAAGCATACCAAACATTTGAATGGTAGGATTTTTATCAAAAGTAGGCCACTCGATGAGCCTTCGCATCATTTTAATCAAATTGATGCTGAGCAACTTTGATTCGTATCAATTTCTTCAAAAATAGGTCAGTCTATTGGGTTTCGCATCTTTTTAATCGAATTTGTGCAAATCAATCCTGATTCTCACCAACTCTCTCCACATAAGTTACAGTAAAAAATGACCGAGCATTTTGCCCGGTCATTACCCTATCTTTTTTAAGTTTAAGTCTTAATGGTTATTTGCCACTTCAATGAAACCACTAATTAAATCTTTATTAGCGGTATCTTTAAAAGTCAAAAGACCATCTTCTCCCGGGCCTTGAGTGGCTATTAAGGCCCGAATGCCGTTGTTCTTATCTGAAACAAACAGATATAAGTGACGTTCAGCATTGGGATTGACAGTATCCTTAATATCTGAATAAACTGCCACAACTCGCATCTGATTGTCCTTGCTTGGCATTTGGTCATAGAGACCTTCTATCACTTGGTGATACAAATGAAATTTAAAAGACACTTGCGGTAAACTAGCGCCGTAGAAACTCGCCGATTTGTCAGGGGTATAGGCTTGGTAGGCTTGGCCCATGGTTTGCCCCCAGCTTGCCATTAAATTAGCTAAATCTTCTTGACCAGTCCAAGCCGGTGCAGTTTGGGTGAGCCCTTCACGCAAGCCTTGGTTATTCGTTTCTTTGGCTGAATAGGCTGGATAATAATTGGTCACCTCTATACCATAACGGGCTTGATAATCAGGAACTTCAATCGCTTCTAGCTTAGGTAGGCTCCCTAAATTAGCTGAGGTCATCTCCCCACTAGCTAAGTGTAAGTAATAAGCCTGAGATCCACCGATATCTTGTGCCCCTGGCGATTGAGTTAAAACAAGATAGAAATATTGGTCAAGTGACTGCGGCAATCCAGCGCCATAATCAAATTGACTCGGGAAAAGCTGGAATCCAGTCGATTCACCTGGATAACCAGAAGCAATGCCAATCCGGTTCAGTAAGTCAAAATTGTCATCATCAAGAGCAAGGAGTTCAGGTAAGGTCACAACTTTTTTATCTAATTGGTCTCGCACCCATTCATAGCCCATAAAGCCCGACTCTTGAAACTTTGCATCATTATAAGCATAATAGGTATCAATAACTTGGAGTCGTAATTGATTTAAAGCCTCATGACTGGTCTCATTTAGGTCTGGCAACAACATTTTCTCCAAGACAAAACTATCATGGAGTAGTTGCGACAATTCGTGAGCAGAGGAGTCATCCAATTGGTCCAAACATTGATAAAAGGCTGAATAAAGCGCTGGAATTATCGAATGAAAATCTTTGTTCTTAGCAAAATCTAGCCGGTCACCTGTCCGAATTTGATCTAAGTTTTTTTTCTGATCTAGATGAGCATGAGCCAAATCTGCCCAGACCTGGTCTAAACGACGAAGCTCGGCTAAGTAAGTGCTTTGATAGTCTTCCATGGATTTAACTTCCTTACCCCAGGCTAAATCTCCCTTCGGTATTTCTGTCATCCAGGTCAAAGTAGGTGTTTGATTCGTTTGACTGTATCCTAGTTCAACTTGATTATTTTCATCGCTTGCTTGCGAATCAGTTTGGTTAGTCGCTTGGTCTGAGTCTTGACTAGCTAAAGCCGCTTGGACCTGACTTGGTTCAATTAAAGCATTCCCTTGATTATCAACAATTGGAATCCAACCAATTTCTTGGTTTATATCAAGGGGCGTCTTATCAAGAATATTATACTTAACCTTGAAATCATGGTCGGATAACTGTTCGCCGGTCTCACTATTTTCATAGGTCTGACTATCACCATGATAGATATAGGAATCAGCTTCTACCAAGCTGGTACCATCTGGGCTCATCAATAACCATGAACCCCCGCTAGTAGCCACCCCACCTGAAATGCTGTGGAACATTGAGCCATCTTGATAAAAATCAATTCTTTTCCGGTATCCGATATAATTGGAATCATCTGCAATCCGGTAAACTTGTTCATCTTTAAGGGTATATATCATCATTAAACCACCAGAGTCCCCCAAGGTTTTGACCAACATTTCCCGGCTACCATTTTGGTCAATATCATAAAAACCTACGGCTATGCCTTCACTCGTTTGGGCACCTGGAATATTAATCTCTTTAAGATAGGTTGAGTGGGCTACCTCCTCCATATCTCCCTGTAGATACAAAGGATAATATTGAATAATCTCATCAATGACTGCTTGGTAATTTGCTGAAGCTAGGGGCGTAAGTGAAATAAAGGTAATAAATAAGGCAAGAAAAACGAATCCGATTCTTTTACTTTTCATCAAACCACTCCAATCTATATCATTTATATATTAAATTATAGCATGATTGTTTTATGTGTGCCGATTAGCTTTTTAAAAACTCTCTTGATAAATTAAGATATCATATCTATAAGAAAGCAGGGGGAATATGAAAGAAATCGCAGTGGTATCAGGTGCCATTATCCAAGATGGAAAATAATGTAGCCCAACGAAGCAGAAGCATGCTCTTGCCTGAACTCTGGGAATTCCCAGGCGGTAAAATTGAGGCCAGCGAAAACCCACCCCAAACCTTGGTCCGAGAGCGGAAAGAAGAATTAGACCTTGAGTTTGAAGTTCTTGACTATATCAATACCGCGGACTATGGCTATAATTTTGGGCACCTCACCCTTTCCACCTACACCGTCAAAATAATTAAAGGACAGTCAATCCTCAAGGAACATATGGCTTCAAAATGGCTTGCTCCGGACCAAGTGATGGATTTGAATTGGGCGCCAGTCGATGTGACAGCTGCAGAAATCCTCAGTCAAAATCGAGATATTGGTATGAAAGAACTAAATGAAGCAATCTCAACTTGGAAAGAAGCGGGCATCCCCAATTTATTTAAAGAAAAAGGAATGATCATCAAACCCAAAGAAGAAACAGTAGGCTACTGTACAATTCCTTCTATCATTCTTAAAAACTTAAGTAGTCAAGAAAAAACGACTGCAGAACTATTGTTAAGATAACAAATATCCGCTTATACCGAAACCTTTAAGCGCTTTATCCCAGATTTTAAAGACATCAGAGTAGAAAGCTCAAGTCCCGAACTTGGTATCCGTGAAGCTCGTAGAGTGATTGGAAATGAGGTCTTGCTCGGCAAAGATATCTTATATGCTATAAAAGGCTAGGATAGTATCGGTCGAGCTGCTTGGAGTCCAGAAATCCATAAGAGTGATACCGAACTGAAGTACACTCATATTCCGGACAATGACTATGCTTCAATCCCATTAGGTGCGCTTGAAGTAAAGGATACCCATAACTTATGGGCTGCTGGCCGGATGATTTCATCCGATTCAATGGGACTAGGCTCCGTCCGTGTGATGGGAACTGCTTTTGCAACTGGTCAAGCCGCTGGTATTGCGGCCGCCCTATCGACTGGAGAAAATCGAGCTTCCTTATCAATGGTCCAAAACGAATTACGTAAACTAAAGGCATTAATTTAAGGGGTGTAATTATGAAAAAGAAGCTATTTACGATACTTGCATTAATAATTATGATTTCGTCTCACTTCGTTGTTTTTTCAAGCTTTAACCGTCCCAGTGTGGCCGTGTTAGGAACCTTTATTGGCACTTTGATTCTATGGGTCACAGTGGATATTACTTGGCCAAGTTTAATTGCTATTTTATCACTAGCCTTTATTCCTGAAGTTGGTATGAATACAGCTTTATCTTCTTCCTTCGGTAATTCAACTTTTGCCTTCCTATTATTCACTTTTATCTGTACCTATGCTATCTCTCAAACGTCATTTATTCGCAGAACTGCCTTATTCTTTATTACTTCTAAATTTGCCCAAAAAAGCATCTGGCATATGACGACTCTTTTCTTATTATCAGTATTATTGATGGGATTATTTATATCTCCAACTGTCTTATTTTTTATCTTTCTACCAATTCTTAATGAAATATATGATATTTTAGGGCTTAAAAAAGGGGATAAATTTGCTTCAATGCTTATCATGGGCATGGCTATCTTTTCCAATCTTTCTGCAGGCATGACCCCAATCGCCCATGTCTTTCCAGTATTAGCAATGGGGGTTTACGAATCAGTTACAGGAAATGTGATCAACTATGGTCAGTATATGCTCTTCGGTATTCCTGTTGGCCTTATCTTATTTGTTCTCACGTTACTCGTTTTCCGCTTTGTTTTAAATCCAAGCCTACCCGATTTTAAAGGTCTCAGTGAAGAAGACTTCAAAGATGAACCATCAAAAATGAATAGCTTCCGGGAAAATATGATCTTATTTATTTTCTTTGGAGTCGTTCTCTTATGGGTATTGCCAAGTTTAATTTCTAAGATTCTCCCAGAATTATCTACCTATATTTCAAGCTTTGGCTCTGCTATGCCTCCCCTACTCGGTGTTGTGGTCATGGCCATTATTTCAATCGAGGGTAAACCCCTTGTAAATATTTCTGAAGCCATTACCAAGGGTGTTTCCTGGCCTGCCTTAATCATGAGTAGTGGTACCTTACTATTTGGTGCTGTCATGACAGACAAGGGAATCGGTCTGATTGATCAATTAATCACCCTTATCCAACCAATTACTACCAGTCTTATTCCAAGTTTACTTATTCTTTTCTTTATCGTGGTCGCCTCATTATCTTCAAACATTACTTCTCATATGGTAACGGCTCAAGTCTTTACCTCAATGGCAGTTCCTGTAGCCCTAAGTAGTAATGGACAAATTAGTGCCGCCGCTATTGCCGCTGTCATTGGACTTTGTGCATCTCTAGGAACTGCAGCGCCTTCTTCAATGCCATTCGTTGCAGTATCAGTCTCATCTGGTTGGACAGATACAGAAAAAATGTTGAAATATGGTGGCCTATTCATGATTCTTACCATCATCGTCACATATTTAATAGGTTATCCGCTCGCACAAATGATTTTAGGATAAATTAATATATCTTAGATATAAGCTATACCGAATAATTGCTCATTTGCTTAAGATGAAAGGCTCTAAAAATGGTTGATTCCCATTTTTAGAGCCTTTTATTTTTGCATTAAATGTAATGCTTATCGAGTCTTGTATAAAGTTACTTACTCGTCCCCTAGAATCTGATTAATTTCTTGAGATAATAAATCTGCTTTAGCTCCAAAGACCGCTTGAATGCCTCCTTGAACCTCAAAAACTGCAGTTGCCCCTAAATTTTTGATTGCGGCTTGGTTTACATGGCCTGCATCTTTTACGGCCACTCTTAATCTAGTTGCACAAGCTTCAACTGATTCGATATTTTCTTCATGACCTAAAGCATCAATAATTCTTAATGATTCATCGTGTAAAGTACTTCGATTATCTGAAGTGGTGTTTTCAACCGGATTGTCTTCATTAATATCCATACCAGGAATCGATACTTTAAATTTGCTAATGCAGAAGCGGAAGACAACATAATAAAGAAGTGCCCAAATAATTCCCACTGGAATGACTCTTAACCAATTTGTATGGGAGTTACCTTGTAAGATACCGAATAAAGTATAATCGATAAAACCACCAGAGAATGAATTACCAATCCGAATACTTAAGATATCAGCCACCCAGAAAGACACCCCATCTAAGAAAGCATGGATGACATATAACCAAGGAGCAGAGAATAAGAACATATATTCAATCGGTTCGGTAATCCCTGTCAAAGCAGAAGTTAAGGCACCAGAGAAGTATAGACCTGCATTTTTCTTACGGTTAACCACAGGAATAGAATGATACATGGCCAAACAGGCTGCTGGCAAGCCAAAAATCATCGTCGCAAAACGACCAGCAAAGAAACGGGTACCATAAGTAAATAAACCTTGGTGACTTGAATCAGCCAACTGAGCAAAGAAAATATTTTGCGCTCCCTCAATCATTTTTCCAGCTACTTCTTCGCTACCACCTAAAGAGGTATACCAGAACAAGGGATAAATCGTATGGTGAAGGCCTACCGCCCCAGTTAAACGTAAGAGGAATCCGTATAAGAAAGTACCAAAACTTTCCATTTTAGCAATATTTTCACCGGCGATTCCCAACACATTTTGTACTGGTGGCCAGATGGCAAAGAAAATCGCACCTAGAACAATTGCGGCAAAGGATGAAACAATTGGAATAAACCGTGAGCCCCCAAAGAAGCCTAAAAATTGCGGCAGTTCAATCTTACGATAACGATTATGGAGAAAGGCAACCGTACTACCCACTACAATGGAGCCAATCACGCCAGTATCGATGGAGGCGCCCTCTTCAGCAAATAATTGTAAGAATCCACTTATTGTCGCGGTATAAACCAAATAAGCAACACCCGCTGCTAAGCCGGCAGTTCCTTTATCGCCTTTGGCTAAACCGACCGCAACCCCAATCGTAAAGATAAGGGCTAAGTTGGCAAAGACGGCATTCCCGGCCGCACTCATAATAGAAAGAATCGTTTGTAACCAAGCTTGGTTTAGAAAAGGATATGCAATTAGGGCACTTTCATTGGTTAAGGCTCCACCTAGACCTAATAATAGACCTGCTGCTGGTAGGATAGCGATTGGGAGCATCATCGCTTTCCCAATTTGAGAAAATTTCTTAAACATTTATATATCCTCCTTATTCATTAAATGCTTCAATAAAACGACTAGCAATTTGTTTAGGACGAGTGATGGCGCCGCCAATAACGATACCAGTAGCACCCAATGCTTTAATTTTTTTACTTGTTCTGGGGTATGAATATTCCCTTCCGCAATCACAGGAATATCTCTTCTAACCAAGTCGGCGACTAAGTTTAAGTCAGGCTTTTCCGCACCTTGGCTTTCCTCGGTATAGCCACTTAAGGTGGTGCCTACGAAATCAACGCCTGCTTCATATGCATTCACGCCTTCTTCAATCGTCGCAATATCTGCCATCAATAATTGATCAGGGTATTTATCTTTAACCTCCTTAATAAATTCATTAATTGTTTTCCCATCATGACGCGGTCTTAGGGTACAATCCAAAGCAATTACTTCAACCCCGGTTTCAACTAATTGATCAATTTCAGCCATGGTTGCCGTAATAAATGGTTTTTGCGGGGGGTAATCTTTCTTAATAATCCCAATGACTGGTAAATTCACTTTTGCTTTAATCTCATTAATATCTCGGACTGAATTCGCTCGAATCCCCACTGCGCCAGCCTCTTCGGCAGCTAAGGCAAATAAGGGCATTACACCGCCAGCCTCAGTGTACATGGGCTCATCGGGTAAAGCCTGACAAGAAACAATAATTCCTTTTTTAATTTGCTGAATAAACTCTTCTTTTCTCAAGACTTTACCTCCATTTTTATTTTTTAACGGAGAATTTCTCCGAAACCATTCTATCAAACGCTTACATTATTGTAAATAGTCATCTGCAAGATTTTGTTTTATAATATAAACACATCCAAAAGAAGAGGTAAATTATGAAATTTATAACACTCATCCAAGAAAAATACCCTAGCTTTACCAAATCTGAACAAAAAGTAGCCAATCATATCCTCCAAATTAAAGAAAAAACAATTTATTCAACCATTGAGGATATAAAAAAAGCCACCTCAGTCGGTGACGCAACCATCATCCGTTTTTGCCAAAAATTAGGTTTTTCAGGCTTTGCCGATTTAAAAATTGAAATGGCCAAGGAAGATTTCAGTAAAGACCGGACCACACTGGAAGATAAATTCTATGACGAAACCCTAAATAAATTGACAGATGCTTTAAAAGCTACCCGTCAATTAATCAATGAAGCTGAATTAGACCGTGCAATTGCTGCAATTACCAAAGCTAAACACCTCTATGTGTTTGGAGTAGGTTCAAGCGGTAATACCAGCCGAAACTTAGAAAATATGTTTTTACGGGTGGGAGTCCATTGTAATGCGGTCATTGACCCCCATTTACAAGCCCAAACGGCATCGCTTTTAACACCAGAGGATGCAGTCATTGGCTTCTCTCTAAGTGGACGGACCAAAGATACCTTTGATTCGTTGAAAATCGCGAAGGATTACGGGGCAACAACTATTGCAATTACCAATTTTCTCTCTTCCCCGATTGCTAAACTATGCGATATTGTCTTACAAACAGCAATTGAAGAATTTTTGGAAGGTGGTTCGCTACCTGGGATCATCTCACAATTATATATCTGTAGTGTCTTAGTTGAAGGATATGAAAGAAATAATGGCATTGATACGATTCCCCTGAGAGAAAAAGCCTTAAGGTCAATCTTAAATAAGTCCTTGGGGTAAAATATTTACAACTAGCCTATTCTAAATTTGGCCCTAATTGGAAATGTTCTATAACAAAAGAGATAAAATCATCAGAAGATTGATTTTATCTCTTTTTCTAATTATATTTTATATATTGATACACAAAAATATTTTCTTACATAAATTTATTTACGCTTAAATCTGATCCTTAGCAAAATTCATTTGCCAATCAGCAGCAAAATCGTGAGTGGCTTTGGCGATATTGGCATTTGCTAAGAAACTATCAATCACATCCGTACCCACTGTAACATAATTAGCTCCAGCTTGACTAGCTTTTAAAACTTGGGATACATTTTTGAAAGAAGCTGCTAAAATTTCTGTATCAGAACCAAGGCAGTCTTGGGCAACTTGATATATTACTTCGTAGGGGTCAGTATTTAGATTTTCCATGCGATTTACATAGGGAGCCAAATAATCCGCACCGAGTTCTTTCGCGAGAATTGCTTGGATTGTAGAATAGATAGCGGTTGCCGTAATGTTAACCCCCTCTGCTTTTAAGGTTTTAATGGCAGCTAAGCCATCTTTTGAAACAGGAATTTTGATATAAACATCTTTATCAATTAAATTCAAAATTTTATGCGCATCGTCAAGCATACCTTGATAATCTTCCTGAATCACTTGGATATGCAGTGAACGCTCCTTGCCAATTAAAGAACGGATTTCTTTCATATGTTCTACGAAGTCAATCGATCCTTCCTTCTTCAGGATACTAGGGTTGGTCGTAACACCAGCCACTGGAAGATAGGTTAAATAGTCTTTAATTTTATCAATATTTGCGGTGTCGAGTACTAATTTCATAATTACCTCCATTTTATGCTTTTATTTAATCAATCTATTAATATTATATACAAAATTGCTCCCTAATAACATTTAAAATTGGTTTAAATCGTAATTAGGAAGCAATTCACTAAATTATTTAATACTTATTCGAGTTCCAACATTCATCTCAGGTAAAGTTTTTGCTTCTACATAGAGTGTTCCAGGCAGTTCTGCTTCGGTTGCCCCATTAAATTTTACACTGATATGACCAATATCATTCAAATTCTTTATAACTAAATTACCCACACTAGTGATTCTATAAGCTTGATTGTCGAAATATATGAATTGACCTTCTACAATGTCTCCATTAACTGGGTTGACATCAATTTGATAAGTGTATTCTTTTAAATCCTCAGGTGCACCTTGGCCAAATAGAATTAACATAGCTTCAGCCGCAAACATTTTTGCCTGGCTTCCTATTCCAACAATACTTGTCTCAAAAAGTTCCAAATTAAATCTCCTTATCTAATAATTAACTATATAAACCAAAGCTTGCTAACCATGCCACAATAACACGGGGCACTCCATTTAAGAAACGTGAATACAATACAGAAGGCACCCCAACTTCAACGGTTTCAGCTTTAGCTTCAGTCAATCCTAAGGCTACAGGAATAAAGTCACAACCGTTTTGGGTATTAATGGCAAATAAAGCAGGTAAAGCTAATTGAGGTGGAATATTCCCTTTTCCAATTTCTACCCCAATCAAGGTACCAATAATTTGGCTGATAACAGCCCCAGGGCCTAAGAAAGGAGAAAGAAATGGCAATGAACAAATAAACCCTATAATAATTAGGCCAAAAACATTTCCTGCGAGTGGTGTCATTAAATTAGCTATCCAAGTCCCAATTCCAGATCCTTGAATTAATCCAATTAATAAAGAAACAAAGGCCATAAAGGGAATTACGGTATGTAACATGGTTTGAACAGCATCCCTCGCTGCTTGGTTAAAGGTACCAACCACTTTACCAGCGCCCATCCCAATCTTAGCGATTAAACTAGAATCAGCTTTTTGTTCAGAGATTTTCTTTGATGTATCATAACTTGCTTGACTGTTTTCTGATACATTGACTGATTTAGTAGGAATGACGATATCACTTTTATCTGCCAACTCAATTTGGTTCATACCAACATTTGAAACATAAATATCCTCAGTGATATATTGGGCTAACGGGCCACTCTTACCAGTTGGAATAATATTTATGGTAGGAATACCTTTCTTAGGATAGATACCACACCGTAAAGTTCCTCCACAGTCAATAATTGCCAATGCAATCTCTTCATCAGGAATAGACGTTTTGAAGCCATTCACAGCTTCCATTCCAGTTAATTCTACAATTTTATCTACAATTTCTGGTTTTTCACCACCACCAGTAACATAAATAAATTTATGTTTTTCTTCAGTTGGTGTAATAATTAATGGTCCTCCAAAGCCACCATTTCCTTTATTTACTTTTATACTATTATATCCCATTATTATTCCTCCCCTCTAAATTTCCTCAATTGTTTTGCTTAATTCAATTCCTTGTTGTTTAGAAACAAATGCTGTCGTATAGTCAGTGACCCAACCTCCGACAAAGTTCATAACTAAACCAACTAACAAGTAGCGAATTGCTAATTCAGTTTGGTTTAAACCTAGCGTTGAGATTCCTTGTGCAATCCCAAGCCATACAAATAATTCACCTGGATTAATATGTGGGAAAAAACCATTAGATGTATGACAGAATTGCATTTGAGAAGCAATAAAACTTGGTTTATAGTATTCCGGCAAGAAACGGCCTAAAGTCATTGACATTGGATTACCTAACATAAATGCTGATACAAAAGGTAGAATCATGTAGCGAGTCACTGGATTCTTAGATGAAACCCGAGCTAAAGCAGTCACACGTTCTTGGCCCATCATAGCAATAATTGTATTCATCGCAATCATTAGCATCAATACTAGAGGAACAATTCCTGTCATCCAGCTAATAAATGTTTCTGCACCAGATTGGAATAAATTCATAAATCCTTCAGCTAACTTTACAACAAAATCCATATTAAACACTTCCTTTTAATTTATATTTTATTTGATTTTTTAACATAGATAGTGATTGGCTTATCGGCAGTGTTTCTTTGGGTTCTTCCTGATAGTTCCCCATCTCCACTCTCAAATAAACTTCACGGGCATCCTCCATAGCTATTTGAGTCAATTTATTTTCTTGTCTTACCAATGGATTATATTTATCAATATAATGTAGGTCTTGGCCAATATATTGTGGTAATTCTTTAAATTTTGCTAATACGGTTACTCCCTGCATCATACGTGCATCAACAATTTTCGCATTATCATCAACGGCAAACATAACCACTGTTCCTGATTGAATCTTACCAGAGCGACGCCCAATAGCCACCTTTCCTTTGCGGCGTAATTCTACAAATACGGTATTAAAATCCTTTATTTGCTTTAATCCCAAAAAAATTTGTAATAAGTAAGAAGAAACTGCTAGAGCACAAAATGTAACCATAAAACTCATATCTTTATCCTCCTCTCTATCAGATAGTGAAGGAAATCTTCTTTCCCCTTAAAGCTTTCAATCGACGTTTGAAAGTCTTGCTCATTCGCAAGTCTAAAAACAATATCATAAATATCAACTAAATCTTTTTCAGTTTTAGGATCTAGTTCTTGACCGATAACTAACATAAAAATACCTTTGACTTCGATCTCATTCACTAAGATAGGTTTAGAAAGTATTCCTAGCATCATTTGGATAGATTCAGTTCCTTTATTAATTCCATGGGGAAAAGCTAACCCATTTTGAAAAATTGTTGCATGTAGTCGTTCTTGATTCATGACTGTTTTCCTATAACTAGTATCCAAGGTAACACTTTCTTCAAACCTTTGAATCATCCACGATAAAGCTGCTTGATAACTATCAAGTGTATCTGGTAAAACTAACACATTATTTAATCTAGTCTCAAACAGTTGGATATTCGTAGTATAAATATTCTGCCATTCATTAATTAACCATTGATCACTATAAACAGTAGCAATATGTATCACGGGAATACTTTCGCGGACAGATTCTAAAGGAATTGTGGTAAAAATTGCTAAATAATCTCTATCATCCATCTGATGATAGGTCTGATTGGTAAATATATCGATTTGAATATTGCCAATAATTACTCGTTCAATCTGCTTACGAATTAACATAGCCGTGCCATAGCCTGTATTACTTACAATGGCAACTTTAGGTGGAGTATAATCTTTATGCCCTTTTAAGTTCATTTCAAAATATAAGCTTAAATAATCTACTTCCAAAGGACTAACGACTATCTTCAAACTATTACCAATTGACTTAACCGCAATTTGCGAAACGGCATAAGAAAACGGGTATTTTCTTTTTAATTCTCCAAAGAAAATCTGATTAGGTACCACTTTAAAAATAGTTCGATTAATTAAATAATGTAGATGTTGATTTACTTCCTTATAAAATATATCCTTATCAATATCAACCGCAAATGATGCATTAATTGAATCTATCATTTGATTAAATACATATTTTGTAATGTCGTCTGCTTGGTTTGACTTACTAGGTAACTCATTGATGGCCTGTAAATTTAAAGCAAAACTAACAAAATCTTTATCATATACACTTAAACTCAATTGATACCTAGTTTCAATGTGGTAAATAATCTCTTGAAAAAGATCAGAATCGGATACAGTATTAATATAATTAGGTATTGGCTTATCTAATACCTGATTACAACTAATCCGCCCAACAACTATATCTATACTTTTAATCAACCAACTGATGGTTTCATTAGTTAGATTAAATGTCTCTTTAATTTGAGTCATATAATCAATACTATTATGACTGATATAGTTAAGAGGAAAATAATCTTGAACTAAGTGCAAATAAATTAAACGTATACTGAATTCATCTGCAATGAGTCGGATTCCTTTATTAGTTACACTTTCAATTTCAGCATTATATTTCTTTAATTCTTTACGGATACTTTTCAAATCATTCGCCACAGTTCCACGACTCACACTTAAAGCATCTGCTAGGTCGTAGATAATGTGGTAATCAAACACTTCAATTAATTCCTTTAATATAAAAGCCATGCGCTAACTACTTGAATTGAAATCAGTTTGTTTCTTAAGAGAGCCCTGCATAATCTTATTAAAGCTATCAAAATCGACAATAGAGATTTGGTACTTGTCTTCTACTTCTTCAATAAGAGCGATACCTTGCAATTCTCTATTTAATTGGATAATAGTCTTTTGAATTGTTTGATTGGAAAGGGAAAGTTGTTTCTTGAACGTTTTAATTGAAACTTGATGATGTGACACTAATAATTTCAAAATGTCATACCATCGATTAATCATTCCCAAATAATTCACCTTCTATCCTCTAGTCTTGCCTCCTGCAATATTGATGGTTACCCCTGTAACATAACTAGACCGATCTGATAAAGCAAAGCATGCCGCATCCGCAACTTCACTCAATTTACCACTTCTACCTAAAGGAATTGTACTTGTATTATTATAGCCTGCTCTTAACTCTTCAACTGACTTATTACGCGTATAGGCAAGCGCTTCTTCATATGCCAAAGTTCGTAAACCAGTTTCTTCCATAATCCCTGGAGCTAAACCAACTACACGAACATTTGATTTTCCAAGTTCTTTGGCCCAAGAGCGTGTAAAACTATACACTGCTGCTTTCGTTGCAGCATAGCAACTTTGGCCTTCTGATCCTTCCAGGCCGGCTTCTGAAGCCATATTTACAATTACCCCTGCTTTTTTCTCAGTAAGAATTCGCCCTACTGCTTGAGCAACCAGAAATAAACCTTTTTGATTGATACTTACCATTTTATCAAAAATTTGATCATTTAATTCATACTTACTATGAGCTTGTTTAGTATCAACTAACAAAGCTGGTATATTAATGCCTGCATTATTAACTAATCCATCAATGGTTCCAAAATGTTCTACGACTTGAGCAACACCTATTTCAACATGTTCACGAGAAGATACATCTACTTGTACGAAGAAATAATTATCTGAAGCTTCATTGCCATCCTTAAGATCAAAGTTAGCTACCTTAGCCCCAACTTCTAATAAACCTTGAACAATACTTTGCCCAATCCCAGAAGAACCTCCTGTTACAATAAAGACTCTATCCTTTAATTCAATCCAATCTGACATTAATGATACACTCCTTTCTAAAAGCTTATCTTTAGTATAACGGTTACATAAAATGAATTAAGACATAGATTTTATTTTAACTTAAAATTTTATTGTATGAATTAGAAGACAAAAAATGGGACTGGGCAAAAAAAGCCCAGTCCCGCTCTTTTATATTGAATTTCATATGGTACAATGCAGTAGTTGACTGGACGGAAACCGCATCGCAAAGCGACTTGTTCCATCCTAGTCAACCTTGCGGGGGCGGGCAGACGAAGCGAAAATCATTGATTTTCTACTTCTTGCCCACTCCCATTTTTTTGAAATTTTACATTTCACTTTTCATTGGAATTCCAAGCTTTTGAAATACCATGTGTTTATATGCAATTTCAGCATTCCACTCAAGACGTTCCAACATATCAAAAGCCTTTTCTAAATTACTATTTGTAATTAATACTCCATGATGGCTAAGAAGGTAGGCTTTCGGAATAGACATGTCTTCTTTTATTTGTTTACGGACAGTTTCAGCAAGTTCTGGTGATGTTGAGGGGGCATAAGCTAATCTTATAATTCTACCAAGTTTTTGACTAGCCTCTGTAAGATTAGGCATTTCGTCTAAGTTCACCGCAAAAAACAATGATTTCGGAGCATGGGCATGTAATACGCATTTGATATCAGGATTTTCTTGATAACATGCCATATGCATATTAACTTCTCGTGTTACTTTTCCGTCCCCTTCTATTACATTTTCATTTTGATCCAAAAGGAGGATTTGATTCGGTTTGAGTTCACAATGGAACCGTTGTGACATTAAAGTAGGTGTCATAAGAAATTCATTTTCCCCTACTCTAATACTTATATTACCTCCTGCAGTATTGGTTAATTTACGGTCAAACATCAACTTAGCATAAGAAACTAATTGTTTTCTTTCTTTTTCATATTTCATAATTTCATTTCCTTCCATTCAATTTCCTCAAAATATTTATTAACTTGTTCTAAGTTAAATCCAGCACATTTATTTACTTGAGTCTTAGCGGCCCCTACCGCATTAGCAAATGCACAGGCTTTTTCAGCGGACATCCCTTCCTTTAACCCATAAATAAATCCAGAAACAAAGGCATCTCCCGCTCCAGTATCATTGACAATGTCCAATGAAAGAGGAGAAAAAACAAAACAGCAATTTTCTGACAATAAGATTGAACCATGAGAACCTAAAGTAATCACTGTATGCTTAATATGTTTAAATAGATTTAAATTATTAAAGTAAGCGTGAATACAATCTTTTATCGTTCGAACTTCTCGACCAACCATTTCTGAAAATTCAAACTGATTAGGCTTTATAAATTCGAGGTTTGTTCCTTCACTCATCAACAAGTACTTCGCAGATACATCTAAAAAGAGCTTAATCTCTCTTTTGGTTAATTCATCAAGTAAATATTTGAACACATTAGGCTTAGTTTTTTGGGACGGATCTCCAGAAATCACAAGCCAATCTCCCTTATTAATATCCGCTAACTTCTCTTGAATAAATAAATCAATTAACTCTTTAGTTAATTCGATTCCCATTTCAGATATTAAGTAATTTCCACTCTCTATTTCATCTTTAATGACTAAATTTGTCCTTAATTTTTCATTCTTTAACTTGATAAAATCCCCTGAAACAGAATAAGTGTCTAAGAGTTTCAAGAGTTGTTCAGACCCTCTCTCACCGACAATACCAGTACAATGATTTTGAACACCTAATGTCTTTAGGCCAATCGATACATGGGTCCCCTTCCCCCCAACATCAAAACTTTCATCTAGAATTCTATTATTATTGCCAGGTAATATTTCTCCAGAAACCCTAAGTAATCGATCAATAGCTGGATTTAATGTTATTGTATAAATCATTTTCTCACCTACACTTGTACTAATTTTATTTTATTTGCTAAAGCCTGATTAATCGTTTCGTTATCAAAGCTTTCAGTAATGAGTAAATCAAGCTCAGAGTAATCAAACAGTTTACTCATAGCATTTGAACCGAATTTATTTTTAGTTGTCACTACTGCGGCAAATTCAGCTCTTTCTCTCACTACTTGTTTTAACTTTAAATTAGTTAAATTTTGCTCAGTAAATCCATATTCCAAAGAAAAATTGGAGGTTCCAAAAAAAGCTAAATTAAAATGCATTTGTCTAATCATTTCTAAAGCCTCATATGAAAAAGTTTCTAAGGTGTTAGGATTAATCAAACCACCTAGTAAATAAACATTTTTGTGTTTTGCTTCAATTAATTTTTGAGCAAGCAAGGTTGAAAAAGTAATAAATTTACAATTTAAATCGGTATCTACAAAATCAGGAAGATAGTAATAGGTAGTTCCTCCATCTAAGAAGACTACATCTTCTCTAGATAGCAGTTTTGCTACTTCTTGGCATAATTTTTTCTTTGACGCTTTATTAATTTCAAGCCGGTCTTTAAAGCCACTTTTCTTTTTTGCTCCGCCATGAATTCGTGTAATTAAATCTTCTTTTTCTAATTCACTTAAATTCTTTCGAATTGTTTGCTCAGACACCTTAAATTTTTTTGAAAGATCAACTGTGGATACCCGACCCATCTTATTAATATAATTTTCAATTTGATCAAGTCTTGTAAAATAGTCCATCAATGCCCTCCAGCGATTTAGTTTTAGTTTCATTTTCGTTTCGTTTTAGTTTCATTTAAATTATATATATTTACTTATAACATGTCAACTGCTAAAAATAATCTAGTATTAAGATATTGGAGGCTAGTTATGCAATTAAAAGGTATATTTTCTAATATCGAAGGTGTCATTTTTAATATGGATGGTGTCTTAGCAGATAGTGAACCGATATTTATTAAAGCTAAAAACATGATACTAAGGGATGAAAATGAAAGTTGTGACCTAGACTATCATATTAATATTATGGGAACGACCTATTATTATACGTGTTCTAAAATGAAAGACGATTTTAATTTAAAGTACGATGTCAATTACTATATGGATAAATAATATAAAACCCTACATGAAATAATCGATAAAGATGGCCTCCAAGAAATTGATGGTACTGGAGACCTATTAACCTACCTTCATGATAAGCGGATTCCCCTAGTTATTGCATCTTCAAATAACCTGGATGATATAAAATCTTCAATGTCATCACTAAATTTTCTTCACTATTTTTCTGCACTTGCTAGTGGACAATAAGTAAAGCATTCTAAACAGAACCTGATGTCTTTTTGCTGGCTGCCAAAAGACTTAATCTTAACCCAAGCAAATGTTTAGTGATTGAAAACTCTATCAATGGTGTTCTAGCAGCAAAAAAAGCTGATATGACTGTCATTAAATTTAATAATCCTAAGTTTAAAGTAAAACCTTTCGCTGCAAGTGATTTTAATATCAGCTCTTTAAATGAATTGATCTAAAAAAAGAACGACAAAATATTTTGTCGTTCTTTTTTATTTAGTCCAAATTAAACCATGATTAAATTACAAACTTTTTGATACTTTTTAGCAGCTGCTTGTGGTAAGGCTTTATTTGTAATAATTAAATCCACATCTTCTAAATTAACTAAACGAATATTGGAAGAGGTATCAAATTTGGTATAGTCCATTAATGCGATTACTTTATCTGTCATTTCAATGACTCTTTGTTTAAGTTCCATTTCATAAATATTAAAATCAGTAATCCCATTAATCAATGAAATGCCAGACGAGCCAAGGAAAAAAATGTCTATATTAAAATTCTTTAGCATATCTATTCCCATTAACCCTTCAACAGCATTTGAGGAACCTCGAACCATTCCCCCAACAATCAATACCGTTATTCTTGGGTTCTCTTTTAATAAAATAGCTGCCTCTAACCCATTAGTTATACAAGTAATTCGCAATGATGATTCAAATAACACCTTTGCTAATTCATAACAGGTTGAACTCGCATCAAAAAATATACATTGACCATCTTTTAGATATTTTATTGCGTTTTCTGCAATTTGATGTTTTTCTTCTATATTCAAAGTGGCTCTGATTTGATAACTATGATCAACATTTCTTGAGACTTTTTCTTGCTTTAAAACAGCTCCTCCATGTGTTCTAGTGATTTTACCCTCTTGATCTAAGCGGTTCAAGTCAGTTCTGATTGTAGCTAGTGATACACCAAACTTATCTGCTAATTCTGCCACAGTCACTATATAATTTTCGGATAGAAGATTTAAAATTTTTTCCCTTCGTTGTTCTACAAACATAATTTTCACCCTTAATAATATGTACATTACAATTTTCTCTAAACATAATATTATCACTATTACTGATAAATGTACATATTTACTTTCATTTGTTTTCGTTAGTTTTCGTTATTATGGGTGGATTTGACTAGTGCTGAAGCTAATTCACTTGAAATAATAAGCGTATTAATAATCTTTGCATTTAAAGCAGCTACTAGTGCATCTATTTTTTCTATTTCTTTTACAACACATAATTTATTTGGAATGTCCTCTAATTGTTGTCTTGTTAAGCCTACACTACGATTACTTATTTTAATTCCTTTTTCACTACCTTTTTTATCAAAAAATACTAAACTTGCTATATCGCAAACTACATGTTCATCTTCAAGTAAAGTAATATCATTTTCAGGGAAATAATTCATGCGATGGATAGAACTTTCTTTCAGCATAGGATTACCTAAACTAAATATTGCCATTTCTGATGTTTCTGAAGCCTGAATTACCCGTCTAACCATACTATTATTTTTATATATATTTGCTTCTTCTAATGTGTCTGCTATAGCAGGAGCATTCAATGATAAAGACCTTGCCTTAAGCTTTCTCGCTAAATCATTTGCAATATTTGAAGCGTGGAGGTCTGCTTGATCATAGGATTGCCCACCTATCATAGGAGTAATGAGTAAATCACTTAATTGGTGTGTATCAATCTGGTTAATAATATTTCGAAGTGTTTTCCCCCATCCAATTGTGATGTTTTGTTCTATATTCTCTAATATAAATTTACTGGTTGCTTTATAAAAAATATTATCAGATCTCCCTCCAATGATTTTCACAGATTTTAATCCATAGATATTTTTTAGTGATTGTTCTAAATCATTATAAAGATAGCTACGATCAATACTAATTTTCACAATATTCTCTTCTCTCGCCTCTTTAAGTAGTCTAGATACCTTAACTCTGGATAACTTTAATTGCTTAGCAATTTCAGCTTGAGATAAATTTTCCTCATAATATAGACTTGATACTTCAATTAATAATTTATAATCCATTATTTTCGCATCCTTAAATAATATTTGTTCTTGAAATGTAAATTTATTACGAGTATTATAATAGCATAAAGTGAACAAATGTAAAACATTTTTGAACATTTGTTCAAAAATAGTGGGAGGCTTATAAATGAAAAGAATTCAAATGGCTCAAAATTTGGAATTTTCAAGAGTAGCGCTTGGTTTTTGGCGATTGCTCGATTGGAAATTAGAAAAAAAAGACCTATTGTATTTTATTGAATCCTGCATGGACTTAGGTATTTCAACTATGGATCACGCTGATTCATATGGACAATATACTGAGGAACAAATTTTTGGTGATGCCTTAAAATTAAACCCGAGTCTAAGAAACAAGATGGAAATTGTAACAAAATGTGGACTTGTTTATCCTTCGGACAAAGCTCGCGTAAAATACTATAATTACTCTAAAGACTATATAATTCAAGAAGCTGAACTGTCTCTTAAAAAGATGGGAATAGATACAATTGACTTATTACTCCTACATCGTCCCAGTTCCCTAGTTCATCCGGAAGAAGTAGCAGAAGCATTTGAAACACTCTATAAGAGTGGTAAAGTAAAAAATTTCGGTGTATCTAATCACTTACCCGAACAATATCGAACCCTTAAATCATACCTTTCTGTTCCTCTAATTACTAATCAAGTTGAATTATCTCCATTGAATATGGAAAATATCGAAAATGGAGTAATTGATTTAGCCTGGCAGGAAAAAATTCACCCTATGATTTGGTCGCCGCTTGCAGGAGGACGCATCTTTACAAGTGATGAACCTCAAGCGGTACGTCTAAGAGAAACCATGGAAGAAATTCGTGAAGAAATTGGCGCAATCGATATTGGAGAAGTTGCTTTTGCTTGGCTCTTAAGCCATCCAGCCGGCCTAGTTCCAATTACCGGTTCAGGAATCTTAGACTTTGTCAAAACTCCCGTTAACGCAGTAAACTATAAATTAACTTTAGAACAATGGTTTATGATTTGGACCGCTGTTAAAGGACACAAAGTACCATAAAAAGAGAGGAAAATTTAAATGTCTAAAACTATTAAACGTTATTCCAATGGAGATAAAATAACCGTAGAAGAAATTGCTAACACAATTGATCATTCACTTTTAAGACCAGATATTACTGTTAAAGAATTAATTGAAGGATGTAAAATTGCTCGTGAAAATGGCTGCATTTCTGTCTGTGTAAGACCTTCAGACTTGCCCATTGTGGTAAAAGAACTTAAAGATTCAGACGTACTTGTCACAACCGTTGCCGCTTTCCCACATGGTGTAGCCACAACTGAAAGTAAACTCTTTGAAACTAAAGATGCCATTGAAAAAGGGGCAGTCGAAGTTGATGTGGTCATGAATTACGGCCGCTTCCTTTCCGAAGACTATGATTATGTTGAAGATGAATTAAAACAATTAGCCGAACTTGCTCATAGTAAGAATGCGAAACTTAAAGTAATTTTTGAAAATCATTATTTAACGCCAGAACAAATAAAAAAAGCTTGTCAAATTGCTGTTTCTGCAAATGTAGACTTCGTTAAAACTTCAACAGGGTATGCTCCGAGCGGTTCAAAAGTAGAAGATTTGAAAATTATGCGCAAAAATATTACGGATACCATGGAAGTAAAATCTGCCGGTGGTATAAGGAATCTTGAACAAACTCTTGCTGTCCTTTCTACAGGCGCTGTAAGAATCGGAACCCGCGGAACAGAAGCTATATTAAATGAAGCAAAGGAAAACGCAGTAGACGGCTATTTAATTGTTAGTGATCATCCAGTTGAATTAAGTAAAGAATATTAATTTTGAGGATTAACTTGTTCCTTAATAACTAATCTGTTAAAGTATAGCTATTCTAAAAGGAACAGGTGTAGCTCATGCTTGAAAAATTAGTTAACTCTCTTCTGGGTAAACCAGGTAGAGCCCTATTTAATTTCATTCAAAATCATTATGAAATATTTTTACTAATTATGATGGTATATGGTTTGTTAATTTTATATGCAAAGAGAAATTATATAACTTATATTCCAAACCAAATTAGAAAAATAATCGCTGAAAATCCAAATGCTTCTTCAGAAGAAGTGTATAAAATTTGGCAGCAACACAAAAAACAAATACCAAATTACATTTTGATTCCTACAAAAAATGATTTATGGGTGACTCCTTTAAATAAAGCTGACGACAATTATGATTTGCTTGAATATTTTAAAGGAGCTAATTACAAGAATGATACTGAATTAATTAACCGTATTAAAAAACAAAACTCGCAGAAAAAAACCATAAGGGTCTAAAGTAAACTATTAGACTATTCTTAATGAATAGTCGTTACTCAAGACCTTTATGGTCTTTTTTTAATCTTTAGATAAGGCATCAGCAATCTCCTTGTCGATCGCAATATAATCAACAAATCCTTTGTTCAATAGTGCTTTAAAACTAGGAATTTTCTCTTTTCCCACACCAAAAAGAAAAGTCCGATTCATCAACTCTAAATCATTTAAACTAACCCCAATCATCCGATCTGAAACCGAGGTATTCACCTTGTTTCCATACTGATCAAAGAAATTTCCAAGTATGTCCCCTACTGCTCCATGATTTGAAATTTCTTCTCTTTCAGCTTCACTAATATAACCGAGACGACGATAGGTGGAAGATTCAATCGGATTTCCAATCCCAATTAATGCAAGATCCACATTCTTGGCCTTTTCAATGATTAATTTGACAAACTCGGTTTCACTAAAAGATTCATAAACTCTTTGATTTTCAGCAATAGCAGGCGCATAAAAATAATTAACCTTACATTGATATTTTTCAGCTAACTGAAATGCTAAATGATTAGAATGATACTTTATATCTTGAATTCCTATCCCACCAATCAGAGGCACAATATCAAGATTTGGAATATTCAGAAATGAAGCTGCTTGAACAAACTCATACATAGTTGTCCCCCAACCTAAGCCTAAGCTGTTAATTGAACCAAGCTTCTCTTCAATAAACTCAGCAGCTAAACGTCCAACCTCTCTTTTTCTTTCAGCTATAGACCCATTTGCTTCAGTAATTAAAACGGTCTGGATATTATATTTATTCTCAATAAACTTTGCCTGTTCAACTGTAGACATTGTCGATTGCCTAATCGTAATGGAAACAATTCCTCTCTCTCTTGCTTCTTTTAAGAGAGAATTTACGGTGGCCCGTGACATATTAAGTTCTTCCGCTATCTGTTTCTGGGTCATTTCCGCATCATAATATAATATAGCAATTTTCACTAATAAATCATCCCGGTTATACATACTTTCTCCTTTACTTTTGTTCAAAAATTTTAACGATTAATTTATATAATACATATTTTTTTGACAAATGTCTAAAACAAAAAATAAATGGAGAAGATATCTTGAAAACATGGTAGTGAATACTTACACTAAGAATGTACCTAAAAAAGGAGGTCATATAATGTTAATTAATTCCAAAGAATTATTGCTCTACGCTAAAGAAAACCATTTTGCAGTCCCGGCTACTAATTTTATTGATTTAGATTCCGCTAGAGTCTTTGTGACCACAGCAGAAGAAAGAGGCTTACCTTTAATTTTACCATTCGCTCAATCCCATAAAGATATTCTATCTTTAGAAGAAGCTGCTGTTATCGGTAAATTACTAGGTGAACAAGTTTCAGTTCCAATTGTCTTACACTTAGATCATGGCGCTGATAAAGATTATATTTTCAAAGCCATTGACCTTGGCTTCACCTCTGTCATGATTGACGCCTCTCAAAAACCATTTGAAGAAAATATCAAGGTGACCAAAGAAGTAGTGGATTACGCTCACACCAAAGATGTAACAGTTGAAGCAGAATTAGGTCATGTTGGGGCTAATGACTACTCTGAGTCTTCATATATTACTGATTCTATTTATACAGAAGTTGATGATGTCATTGAATTCGTTGACGCAACTGGAGTAGATTCTCTAGCGATTTCAATAGGTACTGCTCATGGTAACTATAAAGGAGAACCAAAGATTAATTTTGAACGGCTTGCAGAAGTGGATAAACTTACTTCGATACCCCTTGTTTTACATGGCGGTTCTTCTTCAGGTGATGCTAACCTAGAAAGATGTGCCCTAAATGGCATCGCTAAAATTAATATTTATACTGATTTCTTGAATGGTGCCCTCAAAGAAATTAACCAAGGTAGCTATGAAAACTATATCGATGTTAAGAACTTAGCTAATGCAGGAATGAAGAAGGTATTAAATCATTATTACGATGTTTTCCACACTCAAGCATTTAAATCCTAGGAGGTTTTGTTATGTTGAACGTTAATACGCCATTTTTTATTTTTAATCCAAAGTCTTATCTTTATGGAAAAGAATTACTCGAATTAGCTAAAGTTGCAGACAAGGCGGCAGAGCAACATCCTGAAATCACTGTTTTTGTAACAGCTCCATTTGCAGATATCTCTGCAATCAAGCAAGCGACCAACCATATTATTGTATCAGCTCAACATTTGGATGGAATTGAACCAGGACGAGGCATGGGACATGTCCTCCCTGAATCGCTTTATGAAGCAGGTGCCCGAGCATCATTTATCAATCATGCCGAACGTCCCCTTTCATTCTCAGAATTAACAAAAGCTGTCCACCGTGCCAAAGACTTAGGCATCATTTCAATTGTTTGCGCTGATTCTCTAGAGGAAGCAAAAGCAATTGCGACCCTTCATCCGGAAATTATTCTTTGTGAGCCAACTGAATTGATTGGTACTGGCCAAACTAGCGATGATTCCTATATTACTTCAACTAACCAAGCAATTAAAGAAATAGATGAAAATATTCTAGTTATGCAAGCCGCTGGCATTTCCACGGCAGACGATGTCTATCGTACAATTTCCCTGGGTGCAGATGGTACTGGTTGCACGAGTGGAATTGTCAAAGCTGATGATCCTAAACAAATGATTGTTGATATGATTGAAGCGGCCATTAAGGCATACAAAAAATAGGAGGAAAAACTATGACTGTTTATAAGAAACAATTAGAATTACAATCAAAAGGAAAAATCCCAAGTTATATTGATATTACTGAACAAGTCAAAGAAGCTGTGGCCGAAAGCAACATCAAAAATGGAATTATTTCCGTGGTTAGTCCACATACAACCTGTGCAGTGTTTTATGAAGAATATTCCCATGACCGCGATGAAAATGGAGACGATACCCTACAACAAGAACTAAATCGCGCCCTCACTAAAATTATTCCTTATCATGATTCTAAAGATACCTACATTTATCCAGGAGAGGAACATTACCAAGTTGTTGAATCATGGCCAAATGCTGATGATTATTTACCAGGTGGCGATCGTTCCGCTTTATGGAATGGTGATGCCCATTTAAAAGCAACTGTGATCGGATCTAGTGAAGTCTTCGACTTAAGCAACGGTAAATTAACGGTTGGTAGCACAGGATATATTTACTTTGTTGACTTTGATAGAACGCGGTCTAGAAAACGTAAATGTTTAATTACAATCATAGGTGAATAGTTACTTAGCAAAAAAGTAAAGAAAATCCCGGCAACTATTGGAAAATATTCCAAAGTTGGTCGGGATTTTTAATAACATAATATTCATAAGTTAAAACAATTCTCGTAGAGTATCTGCCTTTTCAAGATATGATTTTCCATCATCCTTAAATAGAGCAGACGTGCCTAAGACATATAAATCTACTTTAAAATCCTTCATTAACTCTATTGTTTTTTCATAAATATTGCCATCTACTTCAATTAAGATATGTTTAAGTTCATGCGTATCAATATATTCAGTAATAAGCTTCAACTTATCTAATACATCCATATTAAATTGTTGACCAGCAAAACCAGGATTAACTGTCATGACCAATAATAAATCGATTTGGTCCATATAAGGGATTACAGCTTTAAATGAGGTCTGAGGACTTATGGCTAATCCAACTTTACAACCATATGATCTAATTAAATCGATGCATGCCTGAGGATTGGCTACGGTTTCTATATGGAAGGTAATATAATGAGGTTTTAACGGCCCAAAAAGCTTAATATAACGCTCTGGTGTCACGGTTGCTAGATGAATATCCAAAGTAAGTTCTTCAACTTTTAATAGGCTCTCAATTTGATATGGGCCCATAGCCAAATTATCCACAAAAACTCCATCCATTACATCACAATGGAGCCAGTCGATTCCAGCTTCTAGGCAATCTTGAACTTCTTTCCCAATATTCATCTGATCAGCTGTCATAATAGATGCTACTAATTTCTTCATAGAAAATCCCCTTTTCTTTCTATTTACTATCTTAAAAAATAGGACAGACACAATATGTCTGTCCTTTTTTAAAAAATTAAACCTCTAAATTATTTAGATGATTTAATCATAACTTTAATTTCATTACCAGCCATAACAGCTTCAAATGCTTCACGAGCTTGTTCTAATGGGAATACTTTTGTAACCATTGCTTCTAGGTTAACTTTTTCTTCTTCCATTAATTTAAGTGATTTAATCCATGCAGATGGTTTTTGAGAACGTGAACCAATATAATTAATTTCACGTTGAATAATAGAATTCGTATCAATTTCTACATTGTCTTTAGCAAAAAGACCTAGTTGAACAAATGTACCTTTTTTAGCGGTTAATTTTAATGCTTGGTTTACAGCAGGTACTGCACCAGAGGCATCAATCACTTTATCAGCACCATAGCCATCTGTTAAATCTAAAACTAATTTATTCAAATCTTCAGTTTGAGAGTCACAGATATAATCAATTCCTAAAGTATCTTTAGCAAATTGAAGACGAGGCATATCACGAGTAATACCTGAAAGGATTACCTTTCCGCCATTTGCTTTGGCTACTTGCGCTGCTAAGAGTCCAATTGGACCAGGTCCGATGATTAAGACTACTTCACCTTCATTAATTTCAGTTTTTTCCATGACAGCATGTGTACAACATGATAATGGTTCAGCAAAGGCTGCAGACATAAAACTTACATTGTCTGGAATTAAGTGTAAACTTTCTTGACGAGCCAAGACATAATCAGTCATTGAACCATTTACTTGCGTACCAATCCCTTTACGATGAGCACATAAGTTATAATCTTTTGATTTACAGAAACGACATTCATTACATACTTCAAAAGTAGTTTCACTGACAACACGATCACCGACTTTATAATCAGTTACATCAGGGCCTACTTCAACAATCGTACCAGAAAATTCATGACCAAGAACGACTGGAGTTTTTGGATTTTTATATTCACCTTTAAAGGTATGGATATCAGACCCACAAATACCAGTATATTCAACCTTGATAACTACTTTGTCATCATAAGCGGTTGGTTTTTCAATTTCTTGCATCTCCATCATATCGTAACCTGGAGCAGTTTTTACAAATGCTTTCATTTATTTAACACCTTCCTGTGGAAAAATCATAACTTTATTGTAGCTTTCTTTTCTTGATAAAATCATATCAAACGCATCAGCAACACCACTTAGAGGGTAACGGTGAGTTACCATACCATCTAACTTAATTCTGCCTTGGTTTATGAAATCAATAAGATTGGTCCACTCTTTCCCTGGGAAGGGCGCTGAATAAGAATTCCAAAAACCTTTAACTGTCAATTCTCTACGGAATATATTTTCAAACGGTTTTTCATGCATTAAAACATCTGAATAGGCAATCCCAGTATAACCTACTTTGCCACGTTTCTTAGCGAGAAGAAGGGCTTGTTCTTGAGTAATTTTTGAACCAGCACATTCCATTACAATGTCCGCTCCTAAGCCATTAGTTATCTCCATAACTCTGGCCTGCAAATCTTCCTCAAGTGAATTAATACCGTACATAGCGCCATTATCTTTTGCTGCTTCAATCTTATCATTATTAATATCCACAGCAATGACATATTTGGCTCCAGCTAGTAAAAGTGTCTTAATGGTAAAGAGACCAATGGTTCCGGTTCCCAGAACAACAGCGGTATCACCAATTTCCACGCCAACATTCATTACACTGTGCATTGCAACAGCAAGTGGTTCAATCATAGCTGCATCTTCATAAGACATATCACCAATTGGAAGGACATTGCGTTCAGGAATCACTAGATTCTCAGCAAATGCACCGCCAAAATGTGTCCCAATCATTTTATAATTTTCACACATTCCGTATAAACCACGTTCACAATATTCACATTCATGACATGGCAAAAGTGGCATACCTACGACTCTATCTCCAATAGAATACTTCGTCACCTCGGATCCCACTTCAATGATTTCTCCCGAAAATTCATGACCCATGATTGCAGGTAAATCATACTTCCAACCAGTTGCAATTTTATGTGTATCAGAGCCGCAAATACCAGCAGCAAAAACTTTTATTCTAACATCTTTACTGCCAACTTTAGCTTCTTCTACATCTGTGTAAACAAACTTTTGATTTTTATCTAGCTGTACAGCTTTCATATGAAATCCCTTCTATCCATCAACGATTAAAATAAGTTATTTAAGAATTCTGCTAAGTAGTAAGCTAACCATTTAAGGATATTACCACCAGTATCAAATGAAGACATTTGAGAGCCTAGACCTTTAACTGAGTCTAATCCTGCTAATAGTTCTGTATGGGCAGGGGCAAAGTTAGTAGCAATATAAAGACCAATTGCCATCATTAAAGTACCAGCTAATACGGTATGTAAGATATTACCTTTACGAGAGGCAGATACATAAGCCACATAGAATGGAATTGTTGCCAAGTCACCAAATGGTAACATTTTGTTACCTGGTAAGATTACAGCAATAAATAAAGTAATAGGAACTAAAATTAAACCGGCAGAGATGTTAGCTGGGTGACCAATTGCCAAAGCAGCATCCAAACCAATAAAGATTTCGCGGTCGCCCCATTTTCTTTGAGCAAACTCTTGAGCTGCTTCAGAAATTGGAATTAAACCTTCCATTAAGATTTTTACCATCCGAGGCATTAATAATAAGACTGCGGCTAATGAGACACCTAATTTAAAGGCCATACCTGGATCATAACCAGCTAATAAACCTAAAACAATACCAATAATAAGACCCATAATCATTGGTTCACCAAAGATACCAAATTTTTCTTGAATAGTATCAGGAGAAATTTCTACCTTATTCAAACCAGGAATCTTAGAAATCAACCAAGCAATTGGCATACCAATGGTTGCATAAGCAACTGAAGAACCTGTTGTAAGGGCAACCCCTTCCAAACCATAGAATTCTTGAATCAATGGGGCAAATTTATCAGAGAACCATAAAACATAAACTTCCATTACTAAACCTACAAAACATGAAACCCAAAGGTTACCAGTTCCAATATAAGCTAAGGCTGCAGCAGCAATAAAGTGGTGGAAGTTCCAAATATCAATATTTAAGATACGTGTCCAGTTAAATACTAACATTATTAAGTTTACTGCCAAAATTAAAACAATCATAAGAGGGGCAACTGGTGAAGCGAACGCAGCAGATGCTGCAGCTGGCCAGCCCACATCAATAACAGTTAATTGGAAACCAAAACGATCAACCATTTGTTGAGCCGCAGTTCCTAATTCACTTGATAATAATCCAACAACTAAGTTAACCCCTACGAAACCAATCCCGATAGTAATCGCAGATTTAAATGCTTTGGCAGGTTTCACCCCAAAAATCATAGCAATTAGGAAGATTGCAATTGGAATAATTACAGTTGGTCCTAAGCCTAGGACATAGTTAAAGCCATTTAATAATCCGTCCATAACATTGACTCCTTTTATCTATATTAGTCTTTTAATGCTTCTAAAACTTTAGCGTCGATTTTATCTTTACCGATACCAGTAATATAGGCAGTTGCTACAATTGCTGGAATAGAATAGGTTGTAGGCAAGATAGTAGTAGAAATTAACAAATCTGCGCCTTCTTGTTTACCTTTTGCTTCAGCAATTTTGATTTGTTCTACATCTACATCCAAGTTGTTTTCTTTAAAAAGATTTTCAACATGGTTCATAACAACTGTTGATGTTGCAATACCAGCACCACACGCTACTAAAACTTTTTTCTTTGCCATTTTTTATTTCTCCTTTATTAATTATTTTCTAAAATTTCTAAAACTTCGTCACTTGAAGCAGCTGAGATTAATTTTTCAACTTTGCTTTCATCTTGAATAACAGAAATGATTGCTTGTAAAATTGATAATTGATCTTCTGCTTTCTTTAATCCCAACACAAATACTAATCGTACATCTAATTTTTTAGATAAATCTTCCATTGAAGAAAATTGAACAGGTTTATCTAAAGTGACAACAGAAATGAATTCTTCATTAATATGAATAGAGTCACTGTGAGGAATAGCTACACCAAAGTTTTCTAATTCTAACCCAGTGGGAAAATTAGCTTCTCTTTCTTTTAATGCATCTGCATAACTTTCCTTAGCAACTCCTAAATCATTGGCCTCAGCTCCAACAAATTCGAATAATTCTGAGTTAGTATCAAACTCTTGGTTTAAAAAAACTAGGTCTTTATTGACAAATTTACTAATATTCATGAAATAAAAAACATTTCCTTTCCTGCTGACATTTCTAACAATTATTAAAAAGTACGACCACCATCGGCAACAATAATTTGACCGTGAATATATGAACTCTCTTCTGAAGATAGAAACAGTGCTAAATTAGCAATATCTTCTGGAAGTCCAAAACGACGAATTGGTATTTTTTCTAGTAACTCGTCACGAGACTCTTGTGTGGGATATAGAACGGTATCAAATAAATCAGTTCTAATAACCCGTGGAGCAATACAGTTTACATTAACCCCTTTAGGGCCAAGTTCCTTAGAGGCAGTTCTCATAAGACCAAATTGGCCTGATTTTGAAGCTGCATAATGGGCACCTCCACCAGTCCCTGTTATTCCTGATCCGGATGAGATAATAACGATTTTGCCTTTTGATTCAATTAAATCGGAATAGAAAGCTTTAAGACTATAAAAGCTACCATTCAAATTCACAGACATCACACGATTCCAATCTTCGATAGAAATAGCAGCTATCGTTTTCTTTTGCGATATACCCGCATTAATTATGAGCGATTGAACTTGATTATAATTGGAAATAATATAATTTCTAGCATTTTCTAAACTCTCATAAGAAGTAACATCTGTTTGACAAAAATCGACATCTCCCAATTGTGACAGAGTTTCTTTGGCAACTTCCCCTCCTTCTTTATCATAATCTAAAATTACAACACGATAGTTATGCTTTAGGAATTTTTCAGTAATTGCTCTGCCAATTCCTTTTGCTCCACCTGTCACTACTGCTACTTTTTTATCCATACATTACCTCCATTATATTTATTTTCGTTTTTGTGAACTCACAATCTCCAATAAAATAGTCACGGTATTTAATGTTTATGACAAAAATACTAGCAAAGTTGTTGTAATTAATTTTGTGCTGATTAATCATTAAACCAGACTACTTTGTTAGTATAATTCTAATAAATACCTCTGTCAACGTTTACATTAGCGTTATTTTTTATTTGTTTTCGAAACCCTTGATATTATCGTTTTGTATTTTAGTGAGCTTTCGGATTATTTTCTAGTCTTAGTAAGATTCTCTCAAAAGAACTAAATTTAGGGCCCCCTCCTATTTTTCGATATTAACCTTTCACTTTCGACAAAAATCGAAAAAAATCATCGTTTTTTCCTTTCGTTTGCTTTGACTTACGAAGATTTTTATTATAAAATGTAAGCATAAAAACGAAAGGGAGTTTTCAAATGACAGTTGATTACAATTCAAAAGAATATTTAACGTTAGTAGATAAATGGTGGCGTGCTGCCAATTATCTTTCAGTTGGACAAATGTTTCTTAGAGACAACCCACTACTTCAAGAAGAAGTGACCGCAGACCATGTAAAACTAAACCCAATTGGACACTGGGGGACTATCGGTGGTCAAAACTTCTTATACGCCCACTTAAATCGTATTATTAACAAATATAATGTGAATATGTTCTATATCGAAGGCCCTGGTCACGGTGGCCAAGTGATGGTAACCAACTCATACTTAGATGGCTCTTATACGGAACGTTATCCAGAATTCACTCAAGACATTGCAGGTATGAAGAAATTATTCAAAACCTTCTCTTTCCCAGGTGGAATTGGATCCCATGCGGCTCCTGAAACACCCGGTTCAATGCATGAAGGTGGCGAACTAGGTTATGCCCTATCTCATGCTACCGGTGCTATCTTAGATAATCCTGATGTTATCGCCGCAACGGTTGTTGGTGATGGTGAAGCTGAAACAGGCCCATTAGCCGCTGGTTGGTTCTCAAATGTCTTTATCAACCCTGTCTCAGACGGTGCCGTTCTACCAATCCTTTACTTAAATGGTGGTAAAATTGCTAACCCAACCATTCTTGCGCGTAAGTCAAACGAAGACTTAACCAAGTACTTTGAAGGCATGGGTTGGAAACCATATATTGTTGAAGGGACTGACCCTGAACAAGTTCATCCAATCATGGCCAAAGTCTTAGATGAAGTCATTGAAGAAATCCAAGCTATTCAAGCGGAAGCTCGCAAAGGAAAAGCTGAAGATGCTAAAATGCCACATTGGCCAATGATTCTTTACCGCACACCTAAAGGCTGGACCGGTCCAGAAGAAGTTGAAGGTAAAACTATTCAAGGTTCTTTCCGGGCTCACCAAGTACCCATCCCAGTATCTGGACGTAATATGGAAGACATCGACTTATTAATCAACTGGTTGAAATCATATGGTCCAGAAGAATTATTTACTGAAAATGGTGAATTAGTGGATGAATTGAAAGAATTCGCTCCTAAGGGTGACCATAGAATGGCCATGAACCCATTAACCAATGGGGGAAATCCTAAACCATTGAATATGCCAAATTGGAAAGACTATGCCCTAGAAATCGGTACACCAGGTTCTAAAGACGCTCAAGATATGATTGAATTTGGTGGCTTTGCCCGCGACATCGTCAAAGAAAACCCTGAAAACTTCCGTATTTTTGGTCCAGATGAAACCAAATCAAACCGTTTGAATAAAGTCTTTGAAGTAACGAACCGTCAATGGTTAGAACCAATTTCAGAAAAATTCGATGAAAATATGTCTGCTTCTGGTCGGGTCATTGACTCACAATTATCTGAACACCAAAATCAAGGTTTCTTAGAAGCATACGTATTAACCGGTCGTCACGGCTTCTTTGCTTCTTATGAATCATTCTTCAGAACGGTTGATTCAATGATTACCCAACATTTCAAATGGATTCGTAAATCAGCGAAACATAGCTGGCGTAAACCATATCAATCATTGAACTTAATCTCAGCTTCTACTGTCTTCCAACAAGACCATAATGGCTACACTCACCAAGATCCAGGTCTATTAACTCATATTGGAGAAAAACATGGCGAATACATGCGTGCTTATCTTCCTGCAGATACTAACTCATTGTTAGCTGTTATGGATAAAGCCTTCCGTTCAGAAAATGTCATTAACTATGTGGTTACCTCTAAACATCCACGTCCTCAATTCTTTACCGCCGATGAAGCGGAAGAATTAGTGAACGAAGGTCTTAAAGTGATTGACTGGGCTTCAACCGTTAAAGATAATGAAGAACCTGATGTTGTGATTGCAGCGGCAGGTACTGAGCCAAACTTCGAAGCCATCGCAGCTATTTCATACTTAGTTAAAGCCTTCCCTGAATTGAAGATTCGTTTCGTCAACGTGGTTGATTTATTCCGTCTACGTTCACCTGAAATCGATCCTCGTGGTTTAAGTGATGATGAATTCGATGCCATCTTCACTAAAGATAAACCTGTCTTCTTCGCTTTCCATAGCTATGAAGGTATGTTGAAAGATATCTTCTTCACACGTCATAACCATAACCTATACGCCCATGGTTACCGTGAAAACGGTGAAATCACCACTCCATTTGACATGCGTGTCTTGAATGAACTTGACCGCTTCCACCTATCTGCTCACGTAGCAGACGTTGTCTACGGCGACAAAGCGAGAGACTATGTTGCTGAAATGAAAGGCAAAGTTCAAGAACATAGAGATTATGTTGAAGAATACGGTGCGGATATGCCAGAAGTTGAAGATTGGAAATGGGAAGATATTAAATAAAGCTAATTATCCATACAGGTTCCCCCCTGTAAAATAAAAAAGAGACAACCGATTGTGTAAATACAATTGGTTGTCTTTTTTTATTATAATCGAAGAAAAGTCAGTAAAGTCACTTTCTTGACTATTTTTACCAATCATTTGCAAAGTAATTTACTGCTATATATACTTTTGAATCCTTTCCAAAGTTGTCTAGACTATCACAGTAAACGGAGATATATTTTGCTCCAGCGTCTAAACTAAGTAAGACTTAAACCACATTCCTGAAAGTTGCACCTAAAATTTCTTAGCTTAAACTTATCTTTTTAATATTATGATTAATTTGAGCGATGATACCATTGAGATTATTTTTCAAATTTTCAATGCAATTAGAAAAATTAGCGCCTACTTTCATGGCCAAAATCGCTTGAATGCTGGTATAATTTGCATTTATGCTTACATTAATACCCTACTTTCAAAATAACTTATGGTTTTAGATTCTTAGGACCGTCTATTGTAAGAGGCATCTTAATGAAGACTTCATCATCTATTCTTTCAATTATCATACTTACATCTCTAATGTCCTCTCATATTCAGATACAATAAATAGAGTAAAGGGAGAGATGGTCTCCAATGAAGAAACTATTCTGTTTCATATTTAAGTTATATTAAATTAACCATTCAGTAAAGGTGATTATTGTACTTACTGACTTTGAATTATTAATTAAAATGTAACTACACTTTTAGTTTAATTATCAGTCTGTTGTTAATTTTCTTTTCGCAAGCCAAAAGTTTCCCACTGTAGCAGATCCATTATTATCAACGGCAGGTAAAACAATATAATCATCGATTGGCGGTATGGATACATAGCCATTCAATAATTTAATAAACTCACTTTTCACTCGTTTCAGCATGTGACTTTGTTTCATGACGCCACCCCCTAGGACAATAATCTGAGGTCTAAAAGATAAAGTTGCTTGCATAACTGCCTGTGCTATATAAAATGCTTGAATATCCCAAACAGGATGATTTTCTGGAATTAACTCTCCTTTTATTCCAGTTCTTGCTTCTAAACTTGGTCCTGCAGCCAGACCCTCTAAACACGCACCATGAAATGGACAAACCCCGTCAAAATCATAATCAGCTGGATGCTTTGCTACATAAATATGTCCAAGCTCTCCATGGCCTACTCCACCAATTTCGTGCCCGCTTTGAATAACTCCGCCCCCTATACCAGTTCCGATAGTATAGTAAACTAATGAATCAACATCTTTTCTCACAACCATCTCACCAAATGCAGAAGCATTTACGTCGGTTGTAAAATAATATATTACCGGTATTCTATCTTTTAGAAAACCAATAATATTAGTATTATCCCAAAATAATTTAGGAGTCGACGTAATATAACCATATGTTTTTGACCCCCTGACCATATCAATAGGCCCAAAAGAAGCTACAGAAACACTTTGAAGATTATCTTTAAATCGTTCAAAATAGTTTACTGTCATTTCTAACGTTTCTTTTGGCTTTGTTGTGGGAAATTGAATAATATCAATAATTTCTAACTTATCATTACCCACAGCGCATACAAACTTAGTTCCTCCGGCTTCAATACTTCCGTAAAGTTTCATTTTATTCCACATCCTTTATGGTTGACTTACAATAAAAGTTATATCGCTTTTAATAATATATTTTTTTACATCACTTGGTAAAATAAAATTATCCATTAAATTTTAGGAATACTTAGTACCATCAACTAACAACTCTCCCTTTCCTTCAATCACTATGAATAATTGGAAATTTTTTTATTTTTCAAAACATTCATATCCCTTTAATTCCCATTTTTATACAATAAAAATTCATTGGAGATAAATTGTGCGATTTTAACATTATCAATTTGTTGGTAGTGAAATTTGTTGGTTTTTAAGTTGCCAATTTTTATTATCTCTTTTGTTTTATCTAAATGGAGTTCTCTGGATTTTCCTTCTTTGTCTTTTCTATCAAAGTCATATACTCGATATGTAGTATCACTTGATTGTTGCGTTTCTATAATAAGAATGCCCGAACCAATAGCATGCAATTTACCTTAAAGTGGTTGTTTTACCACACCCCGATGGACCTAATAGGGTAAAAAATTCTCCCTTTTCCACAGTGAAGTTCAAATCATTCACTGCAATAAAATCATCATACTTAATCTGAAGATTTCTAACATCTATCATTACAAATTCCTCCATAAAATGAGTAAGAGCGGAACAGAAGCACGAAAATCTCCGATTTTTCGCTTCGTGGCCCGCCCCTGCACAGTTTTGACTGAAATGGAATAAGTCGCTTAGCGACGCGGTTTCCATCCAATCAGTCACTGCGTTAAACCATCTATTTTTTAATATGAAAATCTAGTTATTATATAACCTTTATTTCGTTAATCGCTGTCAAATAAATATTATAGTGGCATTAATTCTAATTTGATTTTTTCTACCCAAGATCCAATATTTTCACTGACAAATGACCAATCAACTTCCATTGGTTTTGTTGCTTCAACAATTTCTTTAACACGGTCAGTTGTTTTTTCATAAGCTACTGTGTTTAATGGATGAGAACCAAACTCTGGTACCCACTCTGCTTGAATTTCATCAGAACCAAACCACTCAACAAAACGTTCAGCTTCACTATAGTCTTTGTCATCACCTTTATTGATAATACCGATTTGTTCACGCATAGTGATAACCCCTTGTTCAGGATTCACAATTTCCGCTTTAAATCCATATTGTTCTTCATTCATCGGTAGGGCTGAAGTAGAGGTATACATAATCGGTATTTTACCATCTGCAAAATTTTGCCATTTATCTTCATCTTCTCCTGGCATATAACCCTTTGCTAAATAGGCTTCTAATTCTGACCATCCTTCATCAGAAATACCATATTCACCATTTTCATCTTTATATTGTAAAAGTGTACTCATGGCTGCCTTTTGATTTGTACCACCACCTAATTCATTTGGAACCATAAATTTGCCCTCAAGATTTGGGTTTGCAGCTAAGTCTTGCCAATTCTTAGGCACGTCTTCTCCATTAATAAATTCAGGATTATAAATTAAGAAAATACGTTGCTCTACTAATGGATAATAATAACCATTTCCAATGTTAACTTCTTCCGGAATATTTTCATTCCATTTTGGTGTAAATTCTACTAACATTTTTTGACCAGCAAGGTCAGCGAAACTTGCTTCGTCCATACCAAAGGTGATATCAGCTTGAGGAGCTTCTTTTTCTGCTAGAAGGCGATTTAAGATTTCTCCACCTCCACCATCAACAAATTCTAAGTTAAAGCCTTCTTTGGCCGCTCTTTCTGCAATCCATTCTTCACGATCATCTGATAATGAGTTTGAGTAAACAACTAATTTATCGCCCTCAGCCGCTTGAACATTTTGATTTAAAATAGCTGGGTTAAAACCAGAGACCAAACTTGAGATTAATGCTGCCGTTGCTAAAGATTTTTTGAAATTCATCTTTTCTCCTCCTTATTTGTGTTACACAGGCTATAGTACCATCTATTTGAAAAGTGACAGTTAATTTAAAGTAAATTTTTATCATTAGCTCACTTTATATATTTAGTTATTAGCCAATATATTTTTATTATTTTTTTATGAAATCAAACTAATTATAGCTAGCATTATGAAAAATATTTTCGTCTGTCTAATTCACTAACTATGAAACAGATTCATCTTTCTTTACTTTAAATTTACAAAAATAAATATTTGTAAATTTAGAAAAATTCATAACTTTTATATAAGAAAAAAGCCTAGATTTTCTCTAGACTTTTGTAGATTAATATTATAATTAGCCTACCCCATCAGCCCATTCACCCTCGCCTGCACCGCCTTCGCATCAAAACCTGCCTGGGTCAGACGGTTGACTCTTTCCTGCCCGTTCCCCCACTTACCTTGGATAACCTCTTTCGCTAGCCTATCCAAGTTTTTTATTGTGTCCTCAGCTTTAGCTGACTGATTTAATCCTGGCTTAATAGTCACTGGCTTGTCATACATAGGCCTTGCATAGCCCGCTATCCGCCAATCATTCCAAGCAAACCGGTTCCGGGCCACCCGGCCATTGGAATTGCCTTCAATGGTATGGATCCACTTGCCATCAAACCGTTCCACATAACCAATATGGTCAGCCCATCCAGCATTCCACCCGGCCCAATCGAAGATTACAATGTCCCCAGGGCGTGGATGGACCCGGCCCAGCCATATGCCCTTTTGTTTAAAAATTTGTAGATGACGTTGGACCCCGCATTCTCGGCCAATCAAACCGGCAGCACCCGCCCTATCCGCGACTACGGTGACAAACATATCACACCAATCATCACTATAGGCTAGCCTGTACCCCACCGGTAAGGGGCGGACCCGGTTATAGGCATCGACCAGCGACCGGTGGCCGGCTGTCCCCATGGCTACCCCTACCCAAGAGCCTGCTTCCTTTAATACAGCTTGCGCACTAACCATAGCTAATCCCTCCTCTAGTCTTTAATCCCTTACCTGAGCCACCATGATAATTCATCGAAGATATTTGTAGAATCGAACCTAAAAAGACTGTCATGAGATTTATCACCTTGACCCAGTCTTCAACCAAGGGCCAAGCCCAAACCTGGCCCAACTCACCCACTAAAACGGCTAAAGCCGGCATAAAAATTAAGACAAACCATTTCAAGCCATCATATACTTTATTTGATAATTCCATTTTTTATTCCTCCTTTAGTTACTTTTAATCTGCGATTAACCCTTGCTTACTTGCCGTAGGCTTCTTTCTGGCCACTCCTGTAAGAGGTCAGTTACTTCCTGATACAAATGCTTGACTTGGTTAGTCAGAACGGCCTGTTTGCCCTCCACCCCCAAGACTCGGTCTTGTAGGTCCTTAAGAACCTGCGCTTGGACCTGCAGGTGGTTCTGCATGCTATCCAATCTTCCAATCAAGGCATAAACCGCCTTAATCAAATCAAATAACTTAGTCACCAGGGTCAAACAAGCCAAGATAGCTGACGCACTGGCACCCACCTCTATCATGGTCATCTCCACCTCCTCCTTTCTCATAAGCTGACAAAACAAAGAGCGGGCAGCCGCATGAAAGTCTTAATTTTCTGCTTTGGCTACCCGCTTTTGATTAGTTAAGAGGCTTGCCTATGCCTCAGCTTTATAAACTTCTTCCGTTGTTTTAACAATCATTTCTGCATTGACCGATGCAGCATAAAGGTCCCCAGCATCATCTTTAAAGATATCCGTATCACGGATGGCATCCATGGCTGTCTTGGCTTGGTCAGCCGACACCTGATCTTGAGGATTATTCAAGCGAACTGCCTTGTTTTTACCCTCAGCAGACTTGAAATTTAAGGCGAGTGTACGAACTGTTTCCATTTAACTTCCTCCTTTTCTCTATTTTCTAAACTTCAGGACTTTCAACAATTTCGTAATTTTCTTGCACATGACTACTTGAAACACCATGTTTCAGTAGCGGTGCTAAGGCATCACGAACGGTAACAATATCACTAGCGGCAGCATCCTCAACCAAATTATTGAGCGAAGTGGTTTGCTTCTTCTCAGTTTCGGGATCCATCGCTACAAATTGCAACTTACCTGACTTATAAACTTTTTCCATCTGCATTTCCTCCTTTTTTATCTTTGTAAGCTTTTGCTTACATCTTAAAGAAGAAACGCTCTCCAGTTTTTGTTACCCTTCTTTGAGTAAAAATTTATAAGAGCCTAATTGGTCTTGCAGCTTAGCCTTACGTTTATAAAGTGTCTTCCGTGAAATACCTAATAATTCAGCAATCTCTGTCATGGAGAAAGACGAATCAGCCAAAAGATAAAACAATTGGCGGTCACTCTCATCTAGGTGGCGGTCAACCGCTCCATAAAAGGCCATTAACCGGTGATGACTGACCATTCTAGAATCTGGCTGAGCCAAGGATTCTTTGACTGTCATGATCTCTTCGACCGCAATTTCATGTTTTAAAGGCCGGGCCTTGAGTAAGTCTAAGAGGTACCAATAGAGACCCTTTTGGACATAAGCCGTAAAGCGAAACCGGTCTTCCCCTAAGGGATCACCTTGAAAGGAGTCAGCTAAGGCCAATAATTTCAGAGATAATTCTTGGTAATAATCATCATAATAACAGTGGTTTTTGCTAATACCGAGTCGGTTCAGGGTTTTGTAAATAAGAGCTTGATAATTTGCTAATAATTGGTCTGGCATTAAAAATACTCCTCGCTTTATTAGATTTAGGCCGCTTGACCTAAGTCCACTATAAAACGAGGAGTATATATTTTCTATAGAATGATTGTTCTATTCTTGTTTAATCAATTAAACATTATTTTTTGACAAATCAGGACCCATTCTCATGGGAATATGAGGGAGAAAGATTTGATGAAATTCATGCTGACTCAAACACAAATGGTGGGTAATGAGTTGTAGGCTGGCTAAAGAGGGAAGAACTTGACCGGCTAGAATCTTACAGAGCTGACGGTCAGAGATTTGACACACTTCAGAAAAACGACGAACACTCTTATGGCGTTGGACAATTAACGTTCTTAGTAGCACAACATCAATCATTAAATGACCTTCTTCCTAGTTTAATTTAGCTTATTACCAAATTAATCATATATAGAAAGTAAGTATATTTAAATCTAAATAAAGCTAAATTAATATGCTAATTTCTAATAGACTTTATTAGGAAAAATAATACATACAAAAATAGCCTAGTTGAATTTTTCTTAGTCGCCAATGGTCTCTTGACTGGGTCTCAGTCGACGTTTCTCTTGGTCCCGGCCTTGCAAGAGATAGCGGGCCTGAGCTTGCCCATACTGTTGACGGGCTCGGGCCACTAAGGTCTGGGTTTGGTCAAGTAAGTCGCGGTTCATCAGCAAACTCACTTGGGTATCAGCAAAATGCGTTAGCATATGATAGTCACCCATGGAATCCCCAAAAACCGCCAGCGGTCCTTGCCCCTGATAATCAGGGGCAATGTAGTCTTGGATCACCTGGCTTTTACCTGCTTGATAGGTCAAAGGTTGATCTTCTTCGATTTTTGAAAGAACTCGGTCTCCTTGCCAGGTATGCGCCATTCCAAAGATATAGTCTGTTTGCAGAGCATAAGGAGGCAGCGAAGCGATTGATGCCACCAAACAAGCTGGACTAGCTGAAACGATAAAGCTATCAATCTGCTTCTGCTTGGCCCAAGCCATCAGGTCGGCAATCTCAGGGTAAGGGGCCAAGCCTTTTACAAAGCTCGCTTGAACGGCGCCGCTCTGGCCTAACCAGGCCGGATGAGTCTGGTAAGTCATGGCTTTAGCTTGAGGCTGAGCATCATAGAAACCCGCCCAGGTTAACATTTGCTGACACAAGGCTTGGATTTGATTTTGAGTAAAGCCAGCAAACCAATAAGTTGGGTAGTTTTGGCCTGGTAGGGGCTTTAACATCCGATGAATTGCTTGATAATAGACCATGGCTTTAGCACGAAAGGATTGGTAAATGGGCAAAGCTTTCAAATGCTCCAATGTCCGGTCTGGCCTGTCTTTAATGAAATGGTCATAGAGATAAGCATAAGCTTCTATCAAGTCTGTGACTAAGTCAGGCAAGCCCACCTTATTTACTTCTTGCAAGCATGGACGATAAAATTCTTGGTCCAGCTTAATCAAATCCTTAAATTGCTGAGGGCTCATTTGATAATGGAGGCCTTCAAGTTGGAAAAGGAAAAAATGGTCTTCGATATCTCCCATTAAGCAGGTCTCATCAAAGTCAAAAACCATATAATTTTTCTGATTATCACCCTTTGCCACTGGAGTTTGTCCAGCTAAATTTAAGACTTCTTTAATCCGTTTAAAATTAAAACTCTCCCAATTTCTTTTTGATAATTGGTTCACAATTCCACTCCTAACCCAGAGACTGTCTGCCAGCAGGTGTCAGATAAATCCCATCCTGCTGGTTTAGGACAGTCACATAGAATCAAATCCACTTGCTTGATTGGACAAATTTCAACCATTAACTTTTTCCCTAACTTACTATGGTCTGCCACTAGGACCACTTCTTGGCTTGCTTGCGCCATTTGACGGGAGACATGTGATTCTTCCATATCATAATCATAAACTCCACTCGCACTTAAGCCGCCACAAGACATACAATTCAAATCAAAAGAGAAATTGGCCAAAAACTCAATCGTATAAGACCCTTTAATCGCTAACTGATAAGGATTGGTAACTCCCGGCAAGATAATCACTTGTCCTTGGACTCGGTCTTCTTCAATAGCCTTATTAAAATGCAAGGCCGCTGCTAAAGAATTTGTCACAATGGTTAAATTCGTTATATCCTTTAAATAATCCGCGATATACATGGTTGAGGTCCCATAATCAACCGCCAAAGTCATACCCGATTGCACTAGTTGGGCTGCGGCCTGTGCGACAGCTTGTTTTTCGGCCTGATTCACTTGTTTTTTCTTTTCAAAGGCTAATTCAAGTGGAGCGGGCTTACTAACCGCACCTCCATGAACCCTCTCCAGTAATCCACCAGCTTCAAGTTCACTTAGATCCCGCCGCAAAGTCTCTGGTGTCAGACCAAATTCTTGTGCCATTTGACTGACATATACTTTTCCCTCTTTGGTTAACTCTTGCAGAATTAATTGATGTCTTTGATCTTTTATTCTTACTTCTTGTTTCATACTCATTCCTATCACTTTCTATGCCCTTAAATTAAATCAATCGCCTGCCACTCTGCAAGTCGCCACCGTCTTAAGAGGATAACAAAACGGAACCATTCATCAATAATGAATACCCACCAAATTCCCACCAAGCCCCAAGCGAAGACTCTACCAAATAAATAAGCCAAGGGGATGGTTAAAATAAAGGTAAACACTATGGAAAGATAGGTTGGAAAACGGACATCCCCTGCAGTATTTAGGGCACTAATTATAATTTCATTGGCTAAGCGGCCTGGTTCTAGTAGGATACTCAAATATGCCAAAAGTATGACCGTTTCTCTAATTTCTTCATTTGGACTTAGCCAGCCCACAATCAAAGGAGATAATAAGGCTAAAATGACTGAAATACCGAAGCCAAGCATAATCGCTCGCTTTAAGACTTTTAGGGCAAAGGTTTTTGCTTCCTCCTTGGCTTGACTACCAATATAACGTCCGATCACAATTTGACTCGCTTGTGCAATTGCAGCAGCTAGGGTAAATACTAAAGCCGTTATATTTTGAGTATAAATTTTGCTAGTGACAATAAGGACACCAAAAGAAGCGATAATACCCGTGATCACTGTTTGTGAGACTGTATAGGATATGTTTTCCAAGGCGGAGGGAAAACCTAACTTTATGATTAAATAACATATGTGTTTATTATATTTGATTTTAACAAACTCTGACCGCCCTTTGGAAATATTTCGATAAAAATAATAGCCTAAAACAACCATGCCAAAGACCCTAGCCAGGATGGTTGCCCCTGCAATCCCTTGAATACCTCTGCCTAAGAAAGAATATGGGGCAAAGAGCACCATGGAATTACCTAAAATACCCACAATATTGGTTGCGACTGCGACATACATGGCTTCTTTGACCATTAAATGGGCCCTTAAAATTGTAGATAAAGTTGTAATCATAGCTTGGAAAATTAAAGATAGGGCAATCAAGACTAAATACTGATAAGCATGGGCTTGGAGCGGTGGTGGTGTTTGTATCCAAATCAGTAATTGCTTGCCACATAAGGAAAACAGAACCGCCATGACGACTGCAATTAAGAAAGATAAGAATAGACTATTTTGAATAATAGCCACCACCTGCTTGGGGTCTTTACCACCCACAGCTTGCATGAGTAAAATTCCAGACCCCAAGGAAGCCACCCCTAACACCATCAGGCCCACATTTATTAACTGGTTGGCTAGACCCGTAGCCGCCACTGCTGAATCACTATACTGGCTCAGCATCACCACATCGATATTGCCCAAGACCATGGCTAATAATTGTTCCAAAATCAAGGGAAACAACAAGGAATAGAAGAAATTCTTTTCAGGGCTTCTGGCTTTTTTCCAATTTATCTTGTTTCTTATACCCATGGCTGAGTCTCCTTACTCCTATCAACACTTTATAAATAATAAAGTTTGTCATATTTTTCGTGCTTTTGTAAAAGATGCCCTACCTGTCCTCCATCAAGCTTTACTAACTGAACTTGAACACAATATGAAATTATCCTTGTCGGTAAAGAAATACCCAAGAAGAGTCCCAATCCAGGAATCAAATATAAGACGAGGGACCAAAGTAGTAAGCTGCCACAAATGGCTAAGCTGGTCTTAGGATAGGAACAGATGAAGCGAAAAGGATTCAAAATTGCTGCGCTAAATTTCACTTGGTAGTGGACATCTAAGGCAAAGAAAATTAGTAATCCTAAACAAGAAATCAAACAAGCCAAAAATAAAACAAGGGCCAACAAATACGTCAACAAACTTCTTTGACTCAAAAGCCAACGATAATCGATCCAGAGCAAGGCAATTAGACTAAGCAAACTATAACCTTTAAGGTTACTTGTAAATAAAGAAGCTAGAAAATGGTCTTTAAAACGAAGCCAGACTTTTATTTGTCCCTGGCGGTGGCAATCACGTAAACAAGCAAAAAGAGCTGAGCTTGCGGGAAAAATCCCCAGAAAACCTAAACCTAAGCCAGAAAATAGTAACCATAAAAAATTCAGTCCCACTAATCGAATCAACCAGTCACTATAAGTCTGTATCTTTTTTCCAGTCATTGTCTGCCTCCTTATTTCATAAGTTCTTCCTGCCTAAAATTCACTTCGGCTAAGTGTATAAGTTTTCATTTGACCAGCTTTAAGTTCAATAATTCTAGCTCCGCGGTCAAGGTCACCATAACATTGATAGCCTGATATTTGACCATAAGCCAGCTTGATGCCATGATAGGTCCCCATAAAATTATTATCATGGTCATGACCACAAAAGACACCGGCAATGCGTCCACTCAGGTAAAGGGACGCAAACAGACCCGTATTAATATAAGGCGCTGAAATCATATCATTGGTCTCATTACATTCACCAGTCTCAATTGCTTCAGCTGCCTGCCAGTATTCAGGTAAGGGAATATGCTGGAAGACTAAATCACGCTTACCTTGTGGACGGTCTGAATAGGTTCGGCTGACTTGGTTAAACCAAGTCACCTGGTCGGGAGCAATCCAATCATAAATCCCCACTGGTTGACTCGCATCAGCCCCCGAATCAAAGACATAGAGGACGTGGTCAATATGGCGTCCTTCAGCGTCAAAGATTTCAATGGTATAGGATTGGCGGTCTCCCACTAGCTTGGCATTCATTTTAGGAACATGATGGTGGAGCTTGGCTTCCATCCGTCGTAAATCAGCACGGACAAATTCATCTTCCGCATCATGGTTACCATAGGTAATGGCTATCGGGATATCAAATTGGTTAAAACGGTCTAATAATTCACTATAAACCTCATCGGCTTGTGGGACACCATGACTCCAGATTAAATCTCCGGTTATCATGATAAGGTCTGCATCAAGTTTAGTGAAGGCCGCCTCAATTAAATCAAAAGTCTGATAATCTTCAGCCGCATAGGGCTTGGAGCCAATATGTAAATCCGTTAATTGTACGATTCGAAAGGATCCATCCGGTCTAAGTCGTAAACGCATGCTATTCTCCTATTCTTTGATTGATCCAACCGTAATCCCTTTTACAAAATACTTTTGCACGAAAGGATAAGACAGGATCATGGGTAATAAAACTACAATGATGGTTGCCATCTGAAGCGATTGACCCGTCACGGTAATCTTATCCAAGGCAGCATAGGAGCTTGCCCCAGCGGACCGTAACAAGATATCTGATAAGGCACTTTGTTGGGTCAGCATTTCTTGGAGTAAGGTTGCTAGCGGTTTTAGGTTGGCATCCCTCACATAAAAGGTTCCCGCAAACCAATCATTCCAATGACCCACCGCTGTAAATAAAGTTACCGTGGCTAGGACTGGTTTGGACATAGGTAAGACCAATTTACGAAAAATTAACCATTCGGAAGCACCATCAATCCGCGCAGACTCAATGACACTATAAGGTAACTGACTAAATTGCGTCCGAAGAATCAAGATATTCATAGTGGCATATAAACTAGGAATAACATACACCCAAATTGAACCAGTCAATTTTAATTGACTTAAGACTAAATAATACGGTACTTGCCCTCCTGAAAATAACATGGTAAAGAAGATAAAGAAGGTGAAGAACCGGCGACCAGGCAAGTCTTTCACAGTTAAAGCATAGGCTGCCATGGACATGAGACCAATCCCTAAGACCGTCCCCACTACCGTCCTAAAAAGGGAAATCATGAGTCCATTTAATAAATTATCTTGTTTGAAGACTTCTTTATAATTCTCAATGGTCCAAATCCGAGGCCAGAAACCAATCCCACCTTTTTGAGTGTCGACTCCCTCATTAAAAGAAACTGCCAGGACGTGTAAAAAGGGAATCAGGATTAAAATAACTAAAATGATTAAAATCATACTATTTAAGAAACGTGCCCATTTTGGGGCCTGTAAACTTTTACTTTCCACGTTCATACTCCTTTAAATAAAAGTGAGGGGTAGTAGACAGTCACGCTAACAAATCTACCCCTCTACTTTTAAATGTCACACCCTTAAATCAATCCAACGATCTTCCGGCCTACTAGAAGCGAATGGTGTCGCCATTCGCGCGTTTTTCTTCCACAAATTTCAAGAAATCATTTAAACCATTGGCTTCTAAATTAGCTCTAGACTCATCTAAGATTTTTTGAGCTTCTTCATCACTTTGGGCATAGTACATCCGTAAGACATCTTCTTGGTAACGAGCTAAAGCGGTCGCTAATTTACCTTCGTCTCCTTCAAATTCAAAGAGATAGGATTGGACGGACAAACCGTCTTCGACACGGGCATTGTCAAATTGTTCATCGTAATTTACATACTTTTCAATTTCCTTACCAACCGCATTGGATTCAGATTCAGCCCGAACTTTATCGCCCCAAGAAGCTTCGCCAAAATCAGTCATATTATCCATATCCGTAAAGCCTAAGTGTTCGCCCCAGAATGACCGAACACCACGGAAGCCTCTTAACTTAGCTTGGTCTGGATTTTCATCGAATTCTTTTACTACATCTGGATTAACAACTGGGTTGCCGTCTTCATCTAATTCATAGTCACGACCTTCAAGTCCATAGAAGTAGAGTAATTTACCTTGACGACTGGCTAACCAATCGGCGAATTTCATCACTTCTTCAGGATTTTTGGTGGTAGTTGGAATTGACCAACCAGCATAACCAGATTTATAAGTTAAGACCATATCATCGCTGCCATCGGCTCTTTGTAGACTTGCCAAGGGAACATAAGACCCATCTTGAATTTCTGGACGGTAAGAATGAATGTCAGTCACGATTGCAAACGAACCATTTACCACCCCTTCTTGGGCGCGACTTTCTTCCATGGTGTAGTATTCTTGATTCATAAGACCTTCTTTAAGGTACTTATGCACTTGTTGGACCCGTTTCATAATTAGGTCAGTTTGGGCTTCATGTTTAATATGACCATCTTTGTCTTCCATAAATGGTTCACCGGTTGATCCCGTCCACATTAAATCTTGATATAACCAAGGACGTTCAGACCCACCCCAGACAGTTGGACCAAACACCGTTACCGGAGCCCCGTTATCGTCCGTATAGCCTTTTTCTTTGATTTTTTTACCTAATTCATATAATTCTTCTGATGTATTCACAGAATCATAGTCTACTTTTAAATCTTCAGCGATATCTTTACGGATGTATAGTCCACCAATTTGAGGGTTGGCAGGTTTTTGAGCGGGTTCACGATTAATGGCCATATGCATGATATAAGATGCCCCATCCCATTCTGGGCGGAACATAATATTTTCCCGCGTATCGGTTGGTAAATAATCTTCTTCTAAGTACTTGTTATAAACTTGCAAGCCATCTTGTTTCATTAGGGGGGTCAAATCAACAAATTGCCCCTCATTAGCTGCCTTTAATAAGAACTGCATTTCAGGACGGCCAGAATCATTTAAATAATAAGCGACAAAATCGGGTAAATCCCCGGCAGCAAGTCCCGCCGCTAAAGCAGTCGTAGAATCATCCGCTGTCACAGTTTGTAATTGTAAGGTAATTCCGGTTTCTTTCTTAATTTCATCCAAAATTTCTTTAGGAATATCAACAGAAGCATCTCCTGCTGATTCAAAAATCAAGCCGGTAATGGTCCGATCTGCAATAAAGCTCTCTGATTTTTCTTCAGCAGAGACAGGTTGTACATAGTTCAAAGGTAAGCAAGCAGAAGCTAAGGATAAACTGGCTGTCACACCCAAACAAAATTTCTTGATAAATGATTTCATGGTTTTCCTCCTAAATTTTTTGTTTATACTACCAAACTGCACTATCAAATTTCTTATCCGCAATCCAATTTACAATCATTGTCAATATTAAGCCCACCACTCCTTGCATTAAACTAATTGCCGTCGAATAACCAAATTGTCCCCCCTGTAAGCCGACCCGAACTACATAGGTATCGATAATTTCCGATACATCTGCATTTCCTGGATTCTGCATCAAGAAGACTTGATCAAAACCGGCTGACAAGATTGAGCCCAATGACATAATAAAGAGAAGGATAATTGTTCCTCGAATACCTGGAATCGTCACATGCCACATTTGCCGTAATTTACCTGCCCCGTCAATGGCTGCCGCCTCATATAAGGAAGGGGAAATAGCAACAATGGCTGCGAAATAAATAATTGAATCCCATCCTATTGATTTCCAGGTATAAGATAGGAAGGTCAAAGGGTAAAATAAAGAGCGGTCCATCATCCAATATTTATTAGGGTCTCCCCCTAAATGACCAATCAATTGGTTAAGTAGACCCGTATTTGGCGCCAAGATAGCATTCATTAAGCCAACTACAACTACCCAAGAAATAAAGTAAGGTAAGTAAGTAATACTTTGAATGGAATTTCTTAAGCGAGTTTTTTTGACTTCATTGAACATTAAGGCCAAGATAATAGGAAAAGGTAGGTAAAGGAATAATTTCATAAATGAAATAATCAAGGTGTTTTTGATATAGAGACTAGACCGAGGGTCTGCAAAAAATTGACGGAAGTATTTGAAACCGACCCAGTCACCTCCAAAAACTCCAGTGTTAAAGCCGAATTCACGGAAGGCTAGAATATTGCCTAACATTGGCCAGTAAGAAAAAATAGCATAGTGAATCAAACAAGGCAGGAGCATCAAATAGAAGGTCTTATAGTTAAGAATGCGCCGCCAAATTGATTTTTTCCTTGGCTGATAATGTTGGTCAATCTCAGCTTGGGTCTTAGCCTGACCATTATAAATGAAGGTTCGACTCATCTTGACCCTCCTCACGATTTCCTTTTAGTGCCTTTATCTGGGCTAGGCTATCTTGTGTCATATCGACTGGAATCCTTAAGCCAGTATCATGATTAAAGAAGTGGAGTTTATCATAATTAATCCAGATGGTGAGTTCTTGATCACTTTCAAAATCCTCCATGCTTTGTACTTTCGCAATTACCTGGTAATCTTGATTTTCTAAATAAAGTAAGGTCTCAGACCCCATCAATTCAGCATTGGTCAAAGTCATAGATAACTGCAATTGGTCTTGGCTTGGATTAGCTTCCAGATGAACATCTTCTGGCCGCAGTCCGACTACGATGGGGTGATAGCCATCCTGACCCGCTATAAACAATTGACGGTCAATTTCTTTAGGCAGGTTGATTGCTTGTCCCGCAAGTGTCCATTTTCGGTCAACTTTACTTAGTTCTAAAAAGTTCATTGCTGGCGAGCCGATAAATTGACCAACAAAAATATTATTGGGTTTTAGATATATTTCCTTAGGTGTACCGATTTGTTGAATTAAACCTTGGTTCATTACTACAATCCGGGAGGCCATCGACATAGCTTCTGTCTGGTCATGAGTAACATAAATGGTTGTAGCTTTTAAACGCCGATGTAATTTAGAAATCTCAGACCGCATGTGAAACCGTAATTTGGCATCTAGATTGGAAAGGGGCTCGTCCATTAAAAACACCTTAGCCTCGCGAACAATCGCCCGCCCTAAGGCTACCCGCTGTCTTTGTCCCCCGGATAATTCAGCCGGTTTCCGGTCCAATAAATCTTCAATCCCGAGAATATTAGCTACTTCTTTAACACGAGCTTGAATGGTCGCTGATTTTTCTTGGCGCATTTTTAAACCAAAAGCCAAATTCTCATACACTGTCATCGTTGGGTACAAGGCATAATTCTGAAACACCATAGCAATATCGCGATCTTTAGGATGTAAGTCATTTTGTAACAGTCCATCAATAAGAAATTCACCCGAGCTAATATCCTCTAACCCCGCAATCATTCGTAGGGTGGTCGATTTACCACACCCCGATGGTCCAACTAAGACAATAAACTCGCCATCATGGATATCTAAATTAAAGTCTGACACTGCCCTAACATCTTGGTTATAATCTTTGTAAATATGCTTGAGTTTAATCTCAGCCACACAATCCACTTCCTTCTTAAGTAAGTCCAAATGTTTGTTTTATGTTTGTTTTACATATGAAATTGTATCATCCAAATGTAAAATAAAGATTTATTTTATGTAAAGATGAATGTTTTACTTTGTTAACTTTGTAAATTTTAAACCAGGCACCTTTACATAAAGCGTTTTCTCTATGAGAAAACGCTTTGTTCTTTTTATTATTTTTAGACTGTTTTCACTTTGGGGATAATTGATTCAAAGCTTCTATAGAATTACCCCCCTCATATGATCTACATGGTAAAATACACAAAAAAGCTGAACTCAAATGAGTACAGCTTTTACTATTTTCTTCATATAAATATTAATTTCTCTAACCAATATAAATTGGGTTAGTAAATAATTTCAGCTTCCCTGCTTGGTCTCTTACCTCAATTCTAAGTAAAGACTCCTGTTCTAGCTGAAGGGTTTCCTTAATTTCAAAGGATCCTGCTTGGTGACAATGAATCTCCTTAAGTAAGTTCTGACGGCCATAAATTAATACCTTGTCGGCCGCTTGGAGTTCATTAATAATGACCAACAAGTTATAAGAATCCTGCTTAAGAGGCACCCGATCTCCCAATTGGTATTTACCGTCTAAGATACAGGTAGCAATAAGCGGACCTAAGGAAATATATGTCCGGCCTAACTTCAAAGCTTGCAAAATCTGGTCTAGGTCGGCTTCTTGTGGGGCCAAGACATAAGTATAAGCTAATTGATCTTCTGAGGCTGCTGGTGTATGCCAGTCGCGGCCGGTTGAAGCATTAATTTCGTAACCCATAGCTAAGAAGTCTAGCCACTTAGCAAAACCTGCCTGGTTATAGGCATAGTTATTGGGATTCTGCCGATTCCAAACTTCCAAAGTATCAACATATTTTAAATCATGCAGAAGGTAGTCCCAGCGACAACCGGTACAATAGGGATTGCCTTCAACAAATGGATGGGCGACCGTGACATTCAAACCTTGCGCCTGTAATTCTTCCGTAATTTGGTCAATATTATACGGATTTAATTCAGTCCAGTTGCGGACAATATCATTATAGGGTCCGTGGATTAACATATGACCGTGGAAACTAGTATATTCCATACCCGGTATTAAGTGAACCTGAGTATCATAATTCTGATGGGCAGCTGCTTCATCGTGGGCCGTCGTCGTATTATGGTCAGTAATAGCTAGCCAGTCAATACCTTGCTCTTGGGCTTGCTGTAATAAATACTCGGTTGATTGTTGGGCATCCGAATGCAAAGTATGGCTATGAAGCTCAGTTTTGTAGAAGCGGGCTTGGGGGTCAGATAAGGGACGGTTTTTAGCTGGTCGTGCTAGGGGTACCACACTAGTCAAAGGCTGAGGCTGGGACTTGGCTTGGTCAAAGCTAAAATCCGCCAGAACTCGTAGTGAACCTGTTACGAAGTCAGAAAAAAGACCATGACAAGAAATGGTGAAGGTCCAAAGCCCCGCATCAATGGGGTCAGGTCGAAAGCCTAAAGAAGCTTGGTCCGGAGCCAGAATAATTTCTTGTTGCGTATTAAAATAATGGTGAGCCCCACGGAAACCTTGATTATCCTGGATGGTTATCGTTAATAGATTGCGAAAGCCATCCTGATCTTGGGCCAGTTCAGCCGGTAAGCCTTCTTTAAGAAAGGCTCTTTCCAAAGCTTCTAATTTAGTTTCCAGTAAAGGTTGATAGTCAAATAATACTTTTAACTGTTGGACCCCCGCTGGCACCTCAACCCGATAGTCAAGATGACTCTGATGAGCCGACGCATAGAGCTTAAAGTCTTGCTTGAATAATTCAATCGTCATTCTATCTTCCTTCTTTCTTAGCTTTAAGGTAGGTTAAAGCTTTACGACTAGTAACATTCACACAGCCCATATCTAAATAATGATCTATCTGTGTAAGGTCATTGACAGTCCAAACTGAAAGACCTATCCCCTTTACTTTCAAGGCCTTTATCAAAGCTGGCGTGGCTAGTTCATAATACACTTGGACTACAGTCACCCCAGCCCGGCTTAAGTCCCCTAAGGCTTCAAAATAGGACTGTGCTTCTAATTGTTCTAAACTAAAGTGATTTTCAAGATTATAGAAAAGTTTGTCACGGTCAGCTACAGCAAAGTCTTCTAGAAGGATTGATCCTGAAAAGACCAAAGGATTAGCTAGTTCTTGCTGGCGAGCATAAGCTAAAACGGCAGTTCCAACTGCTCGACTTTTGCAATCAATATTGACAATTAAATCAGGTCGTTGACCCAGTAAAGTAAAACAATCTGCCAGGCTCACCGCCGCATGATAATTCGTAAGCATATCATGGGCTAAATATAAGGTTCCATCATCAGCTAGTTGAACATCTATTTCCATGGCAGAGACCGAACTATCTAAACATGCTTGAATAAATTCTAAACTATTATCAACATAACCATCACTACCCGTATGTGCTGTAATCATTTTAACTTCGCTCCCATTCTGCTTCTTTTAAATTTGACATGATATAAACTACTGCTGCGAAAGAACTCAATAAGAATATGATGACCGATAAGGCAGCTGCCCGTTCATAATCCATATATGAATTAAACTGATCATATAAACCAACCCCTAACATTTTAGGATGATTGGCTCCCATCAAGAATGGTGTGGTAAAAGAACCAATGTTACCCATATAAACAAAAGTCATCGACATAATGATAGTCTTATAAGTAATTGGGAGTATCAACTTGTTTAGGATATGCAATTTACCTCCACCCACATCTCTTAGACTTTCGATATAAGAATCCTTCACATTTGATAAAGCAGATAAAATAATTAACGTAGAAAAAGGAATATTAAACCATAAATTCATAGTGATAATACCTTGGACATTGTACATCCAACCCAAAGAAAATTGAATTCCAAAAACCTGATCTAAAACTCGGATAATAACTCCCGCATCTTTAATCATAAGAATCATACTATATACTGCTACCATGCCAGGTACAAATCGTGGTAATAAAACTAACCAGCCCATAAATCCGGCTAGTTTTGATTTAGAAAATCGCAAAAATAAGGCTAATAAGAAACTAATGATAAAAGTTAAAATCACGGTGATCAATACAACATATAAAGTGTAAAGAATGTTTTGAATTTGGATGGGATCTGTAAAGAAGTAAGTATAATGTTCTAAGGTAAAGCCCCCGCCGCCTTTAATAGAGAACGAACGGACAAAAGCAGAGAACATCGGATAAATCACAAAAATTAAAATGACCAGAAAGGCAGGCGCTATTAATAAATAAGGGGTCCAACGGTTATCCTTATTTTTCATTGAAGGGCCTCCTTCTTATCATACATTTGATATTTAGCAATTTGATAAGAAATGGCATCCCCTTCAAGATACTTGGCCGACTCAGTCCGGGTGACGTAAGATTGTAGATGTTGATTATTCTGCGTCTTTAATGAAAGAATCGCATAATGTCCTACTAACATAATGGCTTCAACCTCTGCCTTTTGCTCATACATAGATGCCGGTCCCACTAAGACATCTTCTAGGCGGATAGCCATAGTTTGACCCGTTTCTGTTGGCAAGAAATTCATCGCACCAATAAAGGAAGCCACGTATTGAGATTGAGGATTATCATAGATTTCATTTGGTGTTCCTAATTGCGAAATGTGCCCCTTATCCATAACTACAATCCGGTCCGAGATTGACATAGCCTCTTCTTGGTCATGGGTAACAAAGACAACGGTTAGGTTAAGATCTTGTTGAATACGCTTCAGTTCCAACCGCATTTCTTGACGAATTTTGGCATCTAAGGCTGAGAATGGTTCATCCAACAATAGGACAGCAGGCTCTAATAAAATTGATCGAGCAATCGCCACCCGTTGTTGTTGCCCCCCTGAAAGCTGGGCTGGATACTTCTTTTCGATGCCAGGAAGCTTAACTAAGTCTAAGACATTTTTTATTTTTTCTTTTATTTCAACCTTCTTAACCTTTCTTAATTTCAAACCAAAAGCTAAATTATCATAAACACTCATATGCGGCCACAAATTATAACCTTGAAAAACCATCCCCGTCGGCCGGTCTTCGGGTTCTAAATTAGTAATTTCTTGATCATCAATTAAGATGCTCCCTTGGGTCACTTTATTGAAGCCACCAATGGCTCTCAAAATTGTAGTTTTACCACATCCTGATGGACCTAAAAGTGTTAAAATCTCATTTTCATAGATATCTAAATTAACATCACGAACGCCGTCACCATTATCATAAATAATACTTAAATCTTTCACTTTTACTTTAACTGTCATTTTATGCTCCTAACTACATCCTAAAGCCTTCACCCAGTGTTTTGGCACTGAGATATTTACGAAAAATAACGATTAACACCAAGGATGGCAACATCAAAATCAATGAGAATACAGCCCCAGCCTGGATAGGATAATCCAAAATAACCCCATACATGGCTGTTGCCATGGTTGAAATTTCTGGAAATCCTACCAATAGAGTCCCTTGAGCTTCTTCTAAGGAACCTAGAAAGGTATAGATACTAGCCACAATAATACCTGGCATAGCTTGAGGTAAGGTTATTTTCCGAAAGACAGTTAAGGGTTTGGCCCCGATATCACGCGCCGCTTCCTCCTGTTGGAGTGGTATCGCTCTAAAGGAAGCAGACGGTATCATAATCATCAGCATCATGGAATTGATCATATGCACAATAATGACCCCTGGTACGGTTCCAATTAATTTCATTTTATAGAATAAAATGGCCATGGATACATAAATCCCCATCTTTGGAAAGGCATTGGAAACTAAAAAAGTAAACATCACACCCTGACGACCTTTAAAACGATAGCGGGCTAAAGCGTAGGCTGCTGGAATACACACTAATAAGGTCGCAATTGTAGTTAAGGTGGCAATGATAAAGGATGATGCAATTGAAGACACTAGTTGGTCTTGCCCAAATACAAATTTCCACCATTTAAATCCAAAAATAGACGGTAAAATATCTGGAAAACGGTAAACATCCCCAAAAGCTACAATCATATTATTTAACAAAGGGGTATAGAAAAAGGTTAAAAAAATGATGAAAACAATCCAATTGATGAGATTACTGCGGCCATATTTATAATAGCTATTTTTAATAAATTGCATGACAATACTCCTCGTCTGTCTGATTAAACTCAAATGCCTTAAAAAACAAGAGGCTGTGACTCCTGTCTCAGCCTGCTTTGTTTTTAAATTTTATGATATTACTTAGTTAAGGGTTCCAATTTCTTTATCCCAACGTTCAGTTAATTGACCACCTAACTCACCTAGACTTGTGCGTCTGAAATTAGTCACATCTAAGTCTTTTAATAATTCAGCATTTGCAGAATCCATATTAGATGAATCAATCAATGGAATAGCTGCCATATTATCTAATAGAATTTGTTGTGCTTGTTCAGATAACATGAAATCAAAGAAAGCATAAGCGCCTTCTGGATTTTCAGCTTGCCGGCCAATCGTTGGAATCGCGAAGGTTACTAATCCACCAGTGAAAGCAGGATCGATTTGGGTAATTTTGGTGGTTTCAGGAAGGATTCCTTGATTAATTTGTGAAATAATTTGATCTGCCCAAGCAGGAATCATATCCACTTGTTGATCAATTAATAAATCAATGGTTCCTTGATTTTTATTTGGATAAACCGTCTTACCACCTGATTGATAAAGTGATCCATGTAGGTCTTTTAATAAATCAAAACCTTGATCCCATTTCTCCATATTAGCAGGATCATCAGAAACAAGTGCTTCTTCATCTAGGTTATTATAGATTGCAGTCGTTACAAATGAACTACCAGCCCCGCCTGAACCTGGGGTATTATATGCGAAACGACCTGGATGGTCTTTAATCCATTGATAAAGTTCTTCAGAAGTAGTTGGTACTTTATCAACACGTTCTTCATCATAAGCTAACACAACGGTTGTTCCTCGGAAAGGAATTAGATACTCGCTACCCTCAGCTACTTGAGCTTCGACGTTTTCAGAATTAGGAATTTTCGAAAAGTCGAGTGGAAGAAACATATCTTCAGCAGAATTATCCGCTGTATAGGAAACAAATTCGTCAGCTCCCATTTCCACAATATCAAAATCTGTTTCTTTTTCACCGGCTGCGGCTGCTGCAACAATCCGATCACGAACACTTTGAGCCCCAGATCCAGATAAGACAAATTGAATTTCTAAATCATATTTTTTACCATACTCTGATGAATCAAAAGCTTTTTCTAATTCCTCATACACTAAACGGATATTATCAGACCCACCAGTCCATAAAGTAATGGTTTGTTTATCTTGCGCAAAAGCGGTTGGTGAAATTAAACCAGCAAGAGTTCCTAAAGTTAGGGCAGCACAGGTTACTTTTTTCAAGAATTTTTTCATAATTTCCTCCTGAATAGTCAATTTTTTAACAAACAAATTATAACAATCAGTTATTAACTCAACGTAAATTCAAGGTAAATTCAACGTAAATTTTTCCGATGCTATATTAATTTTATGTAAAGAAAATAAGCAAAATCTAAGCTTTTTTGTCCTTTTCATTAGTGAAACCTTGTTACTATAAAGAAAGGATTAATTAGTAAATTATTTGTAAATAATTTATTCATTAGCTTACTTATAATAATCCGGATATATAGTATTATGCATAATAATTCCATAAAAAAACGCTCCTATCTTAATGAATAGAAAGCGTTTAATCTAATTTAATTTGTACCAATTTTCCTATAATTTCCGGTCTAACAAGTCTCGATAATCCTCCACTACTTCATCTGCTAATGAAACATCTTGGGCGGGTTCATGAGGATCAACATAAGCAATACAATACATGCCAGCTAATTTGGCTGCTTGAACCCCATGACTTGAATCCTCAATTACGATGCAATCTTTAGGTTCTAAGTTCATCAACTTAGCCGAATATAAGAAGATATCTGGGGCCGGTTTAGACTGGGCAACCGCTTCACCGGTCACTAAATGCTCAAAATATGACCTTATTCCAAGAGCATCCATAGTACGTTCAATTTCTGACATAGGTGAAGATGAGGCCACTGACATTCGGTAGCCCTTGCCGTGCCAAGCATTTAATAATTCTAAGATATGGTCACAAGGAATAATCCCATCCCGAGCCACAATTTCTTCACGGTAACTAAAGACGCGGTCAATATAGTAGTCCGACGCCTGGTCTAAAACGCTAAAGTCAGCAATAATCTCCTGCCAAGTTTCTGGATTCGACCGGCCCCGATACTGGTCAATATATGATAAATCTACATCCACTCCGTGGTCTGCCAAGACTCTTTGAATAGCTAAAGAGTAGGCATATTCTGACTTAATTAAAACCCCATCCATATCAAAAATTATATTCATGTCTGCACTCCCTTTCCTTTTGTTACTAAATAGTATAACTAATTTGTCTTGACTTAAGCAAACTTAACCAAGTTTCATATTTTATCAATTCATTCATGATTTCAGCCAAATGATGATTTTTCGCTTGACTTTATTACTTAATTTTAGTTAAATGGTAACTATTACTGTTTAACTAAAATTTATTTTTAGGAGGATCGACCTTGCTATCATCACTCATCTTTAAATTGACTTGTTTTATCCTTATGTGGCCCATGCTCTTTTCGGTGCCAGTCCTCTATGCCAATGCCGCCCCTGACCGTCAGGTTGATCAATCTTTGACCATGATGACCATGGGCCTCTTGACGGCGATCCTAGCCTGGTTCTGCCTGGGCTATCCCTTAATCTATGATAACGGTCACATAGGGTCCTTCTGGTCTAGCTTATTAAAGGCTGAACCTGATTTACTGGCTGACATGTGTTTACAGGGGGCTTTTTTTATTTATGCCGCAATTATGTTTATGGGAACCCTCAATGGCCGAGTGGCCTGGCCTTACTTCGTGGTTTTCACGCCCCTTTGGTTAGTATTAGTTTATTCCCCCTTAGCTTATTTACTCTGGACAGACCAAGGTATCTTAAATGCAATGGGTGCTCTTGACTTTTCTGGGGGGTTAGTGGTCCATTTGTCTGCAGGCTTAACCTCCCTCATTCTAGCCCGGCGCTATCATGACCGTAGTCCAGACCTAGGAAACCGTCCCTCTGACCTCATTCCCAATTATATGGCAAGCTTTTTAATCGCCTTTGGCTGGTTTGGATTTAACCTAGGACCTTTGGGGGACTTTAGTCAGCAAGCCCCCTTGATTATAAGTAACACGGTCATTGCCGTTCTTTCCGCCAGTTTAGGTCAGGTTATCTATCATTATAAGCATTTAAAGAGCCGTCATTTAATGACCGGGATGATGGTGGGGCTAGTGACGTCCACAGCAGGTGTCGCTTTTCTGCCCCTATGGGCTATGTTGATCCTTGCTATGGTCTCGGGTTATTTAATTGCTTGGGCCTTAGACCGTTGGTCCATCCATGATCCGGTGGATTCCTTTATTATCAACGGCTTAGGGGGCTTAATCGGCGCCACTGGCCTCATCTTCTTGGCCGCCCCTCAACTAACGCCTAACCATGAAACGGGTTTATTTTTCGCTTTTAAACCAGATTTTATCTGGGCGCAAGTGCTTGCCCTGGGGCTGACCATGCTAATCACCTGGTTAGGAACCCATCTTACTCTCTATCTCTGTCAACTAATTCCATTCAGCCATAAAGGAGGCACATTCTCATGCAAAAATCATTAATCACTATTCTCGGTGCCGGCGCAGCTGGAATCGGGATGGCCGCAACCCTAAAACGTTTTGGAATCACTGACTTCCAGGTCATTGATAAGGGTCAGGTGGGGCAATCCTTCCGCCAATGGAGCCCTTATACCCATTTTATTTCACCCTCCTTCAATACGGCTGGCTTTGGTTTTCCCGACCTAAATGCGGTCACACCGGACACCTCACCAGGCATGTTCCTTCAAAGTGAACACCCTTCGGGTCCAGCCTTTGCGGCCTACCTACAAGCCATTGCTGATGAACTTCAATTGCCTGTCATCTGTGGTGAAGAAATTTATCATATTTCTTATCAGGACGGCTACTACCACTTGACAGGAAAAAAAGACTCCTACCAAAGTCCCTATTTAATTTTGGCCCTGGGTGACTATGCTTTTCCTTATGATGGCGGGATTGAAAATGCCTACTTAGGCATTCATTATAGTCAATTAGGGGATTACCAGCACTTAACTGAAGCCCAAACCTATAGTATCATTGGTGGCAATGAAGCTGCTTTTGATACCGCCATTGCCTCGGCGCGGCGTGGCTACCGGTCAACTATTTATACGGATCGTTCTGCCATAGACTCTCAGTCTTATGACCCCAGTCAAGGCCTATCGCTCTATACTAAACACCGCTACCAACAATTTGCTGCGGCCATTGAAATCAAACGCGGCGTCCGTATTCAAGCCATCCAGAAAAAAGGACCCCTTTTCACTTTAATCAGCCAAGACGGATCACACTTCGACAGTCCAACTGCCCCTATTTTGGCCACTGGCTTTGCTGCGGTTAAATCCCCCCTTATTCAAGACCTCTTCGAACTGGACGGGACGCGGCCGGTTTTAAATGAGTGGGATGAATCAACCCTCTTGCCTGACCTTTTCATGGTGGGACCCCAAGTCCAACACCAAAATGTAATTCTTTGTTATATTTATAAATACCGTCAACGTTTTGCGGTCCTAGCCGAAGAAATTGCCCGCCGGCAAGGTCTTGACCTCAATCAAGGGCAAGTCCAACACTACAAAGATAACCAAATGTATTTAGCTGACCTATCTTGTTGTGGTACTGATTGTTTCTGCTAATCATGACTCAAACTGAAAATAACTTTTTCATTAACAAAATTTTATGCTATAATACAGCTATCAATTATTCCACACGTACATAAACAAGGGGTGCCACTTTGGCTGAGAAATACCCTCATTATTGGATCAAGTTCGTACTTGCGTCAAGATGTTTACTCCTTTTTGTGCACGCCACACTGAAAGGAGTTTTTTTTATGGCAAAATTATCAACCCGGGTCTGGCTTGAAATCGCCCTCTGTGCCGCTATTGCGACGGTGCTAGACTTATTTATCCCTTCCCCAACTTTCGCTGTTGAGGTCTCAGTCAAAATGCTACCGATTATCTTCCTCAGCCTACGTCGTGGCTGGCCAGCCGGCATGCTAGGTGGTTTCTTATGGGGACTCCTCCAAGTCCTACTTGGCGACGCTTATTTCTTATCAATTATTCAATTTCTCTTAGAATACTTCGTCGCCTTTGCCCTAGTAGGTCTTGCTGGCCTCTTGGTTCAACCCATGCAAACAACTTTAGTTGATCAAAGTCAGGCTTATGGTAAACAAATTAGTCTAGCGATTGCTGCCCTTGTTACAGGTTCTTTGGCTCGTTATCTGATTCATTTTCTAGCCGGTGTCTGGTTCTGGGGATCTTATGCCCCTGAAGGTCAAAGTCCATACCTTTACTCATTTTTAGTTAATGGTGGAGCCTTCCTTTCTGAGACCCTCACCTGTGCCATCGTTATAGCCCTCTTAGTTAAGTTCTACCCACGCTTGATTTTGGTTAAAAACCACGGCAAATCTTGGACCTAATCCATTAAATAAATTCAGCCCACAGGCTTATGCTTGTGGGCTTTTTTTGAAATAATTTTTCATTCTTAGAGAAGTACTTTGCAGATTTTTACAAACTACTAATTATTTCAATTTTTCCTAATGATAAAATTATGTGTTTTTCATTAAATTTAATATAAATATAATGAGCAAGTATTGTTATAATATTGATGTTTTAGCTTAAACAACTTATAATTGAGTTAGCGCTTACATCACGTTATAATCATTTTTGCTGGCCAGCAGATAGAAAAATCAAATGATGGATCCGCTAAGTATTTGAGAGGAGTTTTTCTATGGTTAACAAAAAATTGACATTACTATCAACCCTAGCAATCGCATCAATGACAATGACAAGCTTAAGTCCCAGCTTACCGCTCTTGTGGCAAGATAGTCAGCTGACCGCTGTCCTCGCCCAAGAATCTGAGGATGAAATCCCAGACTACCAAGAAGATTTCTTCCAAGCGGTCAATAAGGAATATCTTGATTCATTTGAAATGGCTCCCGATGAAATCTCCGTGGGGGTTAATGATGAATTGGATGCCAATGTAGAAAAGGAATTAAAAACCATGCTTGCTGACTTAGACAGTGGTAAACGGGAAGCGAAGACCAAAGAAGAAGAACAATTAATCAACTATTACCGGTTGGTAAATGACTTCGAGGGCCGAGACAAGGCTGGGGCTGAGCCACTTAAGACATACTTTGAAGAAATCGAAGGATTAAAAGATCCTGCAGACTTAACGAGTAAGATGAGTCATTGGATTGAAAGCACCTTACCTTTACCATTTGCAGTCTATGCTACGCCAGGTTTGGAAGACCCAAATACCAATGAGTTAATGATTGGGTCGGGGAACTTAATTTTGCCAGATACTGCTTATTATGAAGAAGGTAATGCTGATGGCCTGGCCCTGATGGATGTTTACAAAGAAAGCTCCATCAAGTTACTAGAAGCAATGGGCTATAGTCATGAAGATGCTGAAAAGCATGTCCAAAATACCATTGACTATGATAAATTAATGGCTTCTTACCGGACCCCAAGCGAAGAACGGATGAATACTTCTGATAATATCTTTCCAACTTCTTTAGAAGATGCTAAGAAGTTAACTGATGACTTTGGCTTAATGGATGCAGTGACGGAACTAGTCGGTCAAACCCCTGAGAAGATTAATGTCGACGACCAAAAATTCTCAGCGGGTCTCAAAGACATGATGTCCCCTGATCATTTCGACCAATTAAAATCTTGGATGCTAGTTAATCTTGCTAACTCTGCCACTGGATCATTATCTGAAGAACTGCGTTTGATTGGATCTGAATATGACATGGCTAAATCCGGGGCTGAGGAAGCTAAACCTAAGGATAAGGCTGCTTATGAAGATGTCATTTACACCTTCTCTGATGTGGTTGGTAATGCTTATGGGGAAGAATTCTTCGGGGAAGAAGCGCGCCAAGATGTCCGTGACTTAACCAATGACATCATCGACATGTACAAAGAACGGCTTAAAAATAATGAATGGTTAAGTGAAGGCACTCGCGAAAAAGCCATCGAAAAATTAGATAAGATGGGAGTTATGGTTGGTTATGGTGATAACTATAACAAGAACACGCCTGATTATGTCATCGACCCTGAAAAATCCTTGTATGAAAACGTCTTGGGTATGGCTAAAGTTGACCAAATCAACAGTTTGAAGGATATTGGCCAAGCCGTGGCTGAAGACCAATGGGAAATGGCTCCATTTGAAGTGAATGCCTACTATAATCCAACTGAAAACTTAATTTGCTTGCCAGCTGGTATTCTCCAAGAACCTTTCTTCAGTGAAAACCAAAGCGATAGCCAGAACTATGGTGGTATCGGTAACGTGATTGGTCATGAATTAACTCACGCCTTCGACACTTCTGGGGCTGAATTCGATGCTGAAGGAGTCTTCACCAATTGGTGGACCGACGAAGATTATAAGGCCTTTGAAGATCGGACCCAAAAAATGATTGCCCAATTCGATGGGTATGAAATCCACGGTGGTAAGGTCGACGGTAAACAAACCTTGAATGAAAACGTCGCAGATAATGGTGGTTTAACGGTAGCTTTAGAAGCCTTGAAACGGAAAGATAATCCAGATTTCAAAGAATATTTTGAAACTTATGCTAAGACTTGGGCCGTTAAATTACGGGAAGAATATGCCAAGATGTCACTGACCACCGATGAACATGGTCCGGTTGAAGTTCGGGTTGACGTTCCCGTTCGGAACTTTGATGAATTCTATGAAGCCTTTGGTATCAAGGAAGGCGACCCAATGTATATGAAACCAGAAGATCGGATTATATTCTGGTAGAATATACCTAAATTTAGCGTCTCTTTTATAATTTATACTCTCTTTTTGAGCGGGTCAGACTTAAGGAAATAGTTTCCTTGGGTCTGTCCCGCTCTTTTTGGATAAATTTAAATCAGTTAATGAAGATGAATGCCAGTATCTAGCTATTTAACCTTAAATTCGGTAAAATAAAAGCAGAAGTTACTAAAGGAGAATCACTGATGGCATCCTATTTAAATAAATATCCCCACCTACAAGCAAATATTAAACAAGTCCAGGCTTTGATTGATCAACGTGTAGTGGTGGCCAACCCCCAAATCACCCAAGCTGTCCAAGCCCTCAACGCAGCTGGTGGTAAATTCCTCCGTCCTGCCTTCTTTTTTTTATTTACAGAATTTGGACCTAGGGTTAAAGATCACACTCAAAAAGAAAAACTCTTAAAGGTTGCAGCTTCCTTGGAAATTCTCCATATCGCAACCCTGATTCATGATGATATTATTGATGATTCCCCCCTCCGTCGGAGTCAGGTAACGATTCAAGCTAAGTTTGGTAAGGATGTTGCGGTCTATACGGGGGACTTACTCTTCACTATTTTCTTTGAACTAATCCTAGAAACCATGCAGACCTCTGATTACATGGCTATCAATGCCCAAGCCATGAAGAAAATTCTGATGGGCGAGCTCGACCAAATGCAACTCTATTATAAGCAAGATCAAACCATCGATGATTATCTCCAAGCCATTGCCGGTAAAACAGCCGCCCTCTTCGCCCTAGCAGCCCAAGAAGGAGCTTACTTTGGGGGCGCTGACAACCACGTGGTTGCTTTGGCTGAAACCATTGGCCACAAGATAGGTATGGCTTTTCAAATCTTAGATGATATTCTGGATTATTCTGCTTCAGCCGAGACCTTTACCAAACCGGTCTTGGAAGACCTAGCACAAGGCATCTACAGTCTCCCTCTTTTAATTGCTATAGACCAACACCCCGATTACTTTGGACCGCTTCTTAGCAAAAAACAGACCATGACCCAAGCAGACATGGAAGCAGTAGCCAAAGGTGTGGTTGATTATGGCGGTTTGGATGGCGCCCGCCAGATGGCCCGGTCTTATACCCAAGAAGCACTAGCAGCCATCGATTCCTTACCTGATAACAAGTCCAAACAGACTTTAAAACAATTGACCCAGTATCTATTGAAACGTAAATTATAAGTAAGTGGCTCCTTGGTTTTTATGGCCAAGGAGTTCCTTTTTTATAAAAAATTATTATTCATTTGGACAGGCGTAGGCTCCTAGCGACTCATCTTGCCAAATGCTTGCGAAAACTCTATTCTTCGCAACGCTTCTTGCCAAAATACTTGCGAAGATTTATTTCTTAGCAACTCTTTAACTCCAAAACCTTAAAAAACACCAATCCCCTCAAAATGAAAAATCGTTACCAGCGAACTGGTAACGATTTTTGTCATAATATTAAACTAAGCCATCATCAATGGCCTTCAATTGTTGGTAACGGGCATTAGATTGGGCCAGGTCAGCCGGGGACCCTTCCATTTCAAGGACCCCATCTTCGATAAAGAGAACCCGGTCTACAGACTCAATCCCCTTCAAATGGTGGGTAATCCAAATTAAGGTCTTTCCTTCCAGAGCGACCATAAAGGTATCAATCAAGGCTTTTTCTGTGATGGGGTCTAAGCCCACCGTTGGTTCATCCAGCAAAACAATCGGTGTATCGGCCAGGAGAATCCGGGCCAAGGCCAGACGGTGGCGTTCGCCCCCAGAAAAACGGAGACCGGCTTCATCAACCATGGTATCCAAACCATGGGGCAGACTTTCAACCATCGGGTTCAGGCCGACTTGGTCTAAGACTTGCCAGACTTGATCTTCACTGGCTTGAGGATTAGCCAAACGAACATTATCCAGGATGGTTGTATTAAAAAGATAAGGTTCTTGATGGATAACGCCCATATAGGCGGCCATATGGTCACCTAAGGCTGCTACGGGGACTCCGCCTAAGTCAATTGACCCTTGACTAGCTGTTAGGTCACCCCGCATTAAGGCCGCCAAGGTAGATTTACCAGACCCGGACCGACCCAAGAGGGCAATTTTTTGCCCTTGAGGAATGGTCAAATTAAATTTTTGCAGAATAAGCCGGTCTGTGCCAGGATAGACAAAACTCAAATCACGAATGACCAAATCATAAGGAACTTGAGGTGTCTTATCAACAGTCAAAGTGTCTAGATCAAAACTGTCGTCCTCGACTTGAGGTAGGTCATTGAGCCGCACTAAAGAATCTGCATAGACATTGGTTTCTTGGGCCGCAGCCGACAAGCCGGCAAAAGCATCCACAACCGGGAAAATAGCTAGGACAAAGGCCCCAATCCAGTTGGCGGCACCACCATGACTGCCGACAAATTGGTTAGACGCCCAGACCAGGGTCACCAAAGCCAAACCGCCATAGACCATTTCAAAAATAAAATTCCGCCGGTTATTAAAATGCCGTAAGCCAGCTTGGACTTCTTGAAGCTTATCTTCATGCGCTTCATGGAGACTTACATATTCTTGACTCCGTTGGGAAAAAATCCAGTCGGCTATGCCCAAGACATTATCAGTTAAGTCAGTGTAAAGGGCATTTTTGATGGTTTTTTCCTGACTTTGTCGGGTCCCATTCGCTAAGACCGACCATAAAGGTAAGGCTAACAAAATCAGAGCAAAATAAAGTAAGACAAAAATAGCAAAGGGCAGCGATACAAAACCTAAAGCCACCACAATAAAGAAGTAAAGGATCCATGCAATAATGGTTGGAAAGATGGTCCGTAAGTATAGATTTTGGAGGTGGTTAATATCTTCAGCTAGCAGCCCCATCACATCCCCCAAACGATAATCGCGCTTGAGGAAAATAGCATTACCTTCTAAGCTTTGATAGAGTTTGAGTCGCAACTTAGAAGTCATCCGCAAGACCCAATTGTGGCTGGCCAAGCGTTCTAAATAACGAAAAACGGGGCGGCCAATCCCAAAGGCTCGGGTTAAAACAATCGGTACATAAACCAAGAGAATATTTTCTGGTTCCGATGCGGACTTAGAAATCAGGAAGCCTGAATTGAACATCAAGGCTCCACCCGCAAAGAAGGTTAAAAAACCCAAAAAGAGGGCTAAGCCCAAGATAAACCGGTATTGAGAAAAGAAGGGTTTGACCCACTGGTCCCCCTTTAAGTGGTTAAATAAAGGTATTTTAGTCATGGTCTCCCCCCCATCGCATGTTTTAAGGCGTAAAAATGCCCTTTTTTATCCATTAATTGGTCATAGGTCCCCACTTCCACCATTTGTCCCTGGTCTAAGACTAGGATTAAATCCATTTGTTTTAACCAGTGGAGTCGGTGGGTCGCTAGGAAGACCAAGCGGTCTTCCATTAAAGGCAGCATTTTTTCTTTTAATTCTACTTCCGTTTCAATATCCAAATGGGCCGTAGGTTCATCTAAAAGCATAACCTTACGATCTTGGTCCAGGAAGGCCCGAGCTAAGGCAATCCGTTGGGCTTGACCACCTGATAGCGGTCGGGCCCCATTCCCAATCCGGGTCTCAATCCCTTGGGGCAGCTCTGTCACTAGGTCAGTTAATCCCACTACCTCAATAGCCTGGCGCACTTGGTCGTCACTGGCCTGACTTTGGTAAAAACGGATATTATCGGCTAAGGACATTTCAAAGACATAGGGACTTTGGGGGATATACAGCAATTGCTTCCGCCAATCCACTTGGTTGAAGTTGGGCAAGTCGCTGCCATCCATTTGAATTTGGCCCTGAGCCTTATCCAAAAATCCCGCCAATAAATTAATCAAGGTTGACTTACCTGATCCCGACATCCCAACCACACCAATCTTTTGGTAGCCTTGGACTGAGAGGTCCTTAATATCTAAGGCTATTTTGTCTCCGTAAGCCACTTGGAGGTCCTTTAAGTCAAGTTGACTTTGGTCAGACCATTCACCAATGGCCTGACTAGGCCCTTCAATGGAGTCTTGGTTCAAGATGGATTGAATGGCAGTCATGGTGTTTTTGCCATCCAGGGTAGCATGGTAGTCGGATGAAAAATCCCGCACAGGCAAAAAATAATCCGGCGCGATCACCAAGACCGTCAAGGCTGGTAATAATTCCATATGCCCATTAATTAAGCGCAAACCTAACATCACCGCCACGATTGCAATCGACAAGGTAGTAAAAAAGTCTAGAGCAAAGGTTGACAGAATCCCAATACTCAAGGTCGACATGGTCGCTTTGCGGAAATCTTCTGACGTCTCATAGATTTTTTGACCGTAAGCTTTGGAAACGCCAAAATATTTCAAGGTTGCAATCCCCCGCAAGGAATCCAAAAAATGGTTGGAAAGAACTTGGTAGGATTGGTATTGTTTATCAGCTTTAGACTTGGCCGCTAAGCCTAGAATAATCATAAAGATAATAATCAAGGGAAAGACCGCTAATAGAATTAAGGCAGACCGCCAATCTAAGTAAGCCACGAAGGCTAAGATGACCCAGGGAATAATCGCCATATTCATCATCTTATTTAAAATCAAGTGTAGATAATTCTCCACTTGACTGATGCCATCCAAGGCCATGGTAATGACATTCCCAGACCCTTCCTTTTGCACGATTTGGGGACCTAAGTCAAATAATTTCTCCAATAATTGGGTCCGTAATTTTTTAGCCTGGTCGGCGGAATAAGTATCTAAGCGTTGGTCTTTTACATAGTTAATTAAATGGCGGCCTAAATGGCTAACTACAAATAGTAATATAAATTTCACTTGAGCACCGAGACTTTGACCCAGCCAGAGACCCGTGATGGCCGCTGATAATCCAAAGGCTTGTCCAATGATAAAGAAAGCTTGTAGGATATCTAATCCTGCAAGCAATCCTAATAATTGTTTAATTCCGGACAAGCGCATAACGGCTTTATCCAGCATAATGATCCTCCCCAACCACCGGCATGGTCACTCGTTTTCTAAAGATGTAATAAGCCCATACCGTATAAGCTAAAACAAAAGGTAAAAGGGTCAAGGCAATCATTGACATTACCTTCAAAGTATAAGGAGATGAAGAAGCATTTTGGATTAAGAGATCATATTGAGCACCTAAGGATGAAATCATCACCCGTGGGAAAAGGCCTTGGAATAGCAAGACTACCACAGCGACTAATGAAAGACCGGAGCTGAAGAAGGCAATGCCTTCAGCCCCCTTAAAGGTTGCCCAATGGGCAATTAAGGATAGGACCACAATGATGACTAATAAGGCGAGCGTCATCACAGGGTGAAGACTTAAGAAATCCGTCTTAAAGGCTAAGAGTAAGGCAAAGGCCACCAAGCCTGCATATAAGACCCAATACAAGGCCTTCGCATATTGACGGGCGCGTTCTCTAATCGGACCTTCGGTCTTCAAAGCAATATAGTTCATGCCATGTAAGTAACATAAGAGGGTCATGGCAACTCCCCCTACCAATGAAAAGAGATTAACATAATCGCCAAATTGGGCGGTCATATTACCATCTTGATCAATCGGCATACCTTGAACCATGGCGATAAACATCAAGCCAAAGAAGAAAGGTACAATAGCAGAACCTATCGATAAGGTCCAATTCCAAGTGTTTTTCTTAGCTGGGTCCACTTTATGGCGGAATTCAAAAGAAACGCCCCGAATAATCAAGCCAACTAGGATAATTAACAGAATTAAATAGAAACCTGAGAAAAGACTGGCATACCAATAAGGGAAAGAAGCAAACATGGCGCCACCTGCCGTTAAGAGCCAGACTTCATTGCCATCCCAAACGGGACCGATGGTCTGTACCACTTGATCCTTTTCAGACTCACTATGGGCTAAGGTCTGAACTGCCATCCCAACCCCAAAGTCAAAGCCTTCAAGGAAGAAGAATCCTGAAAAGAGGACCCCAATTAGAACAAACCAAATAAGTTGTAGTGTTGACATTAGATTGTCCCCCTTCCACTAGCCATTTGACTTGGTGCTACTTGTGTTCCAACTAAATCTTCAAAGACAGGTCCCTTATCTAGTTCTCGTTTAATTAAGCCAATTAAAACAATGGCTAAACTAGAGAAGAGAATGAAATAAACTATATTTGAAATTAAGAGGGAGGTTACAGACACATTAGGTGAAACTGAATCAGCAATGGTGAAAAGTCCATAAACAGTCCATGGATAACGACCTTGTTCGGTAATGATCCAACCAAAGGTATTGGCAATAAATGGTGCAAAGGTCATTAAGAAAGTGAGTTTCAACATCCAAGGTTTTGAATAAAGAATTGGATTTTTCTTACGAGTGAAGAATAAGCCTAAGCCAGCTACTAGAATCATTAAGGCACCAAAACCTGCCATCAAGCGGAAACCATAGAACATAAGGTTAACCATTGGGTAATAATTATTATCATCCCCATATTGGGCGACCAATTCTTCATTGGCTGTATTCATTCCTTTAACTGAACCTGAAAGTGAATGGTAAGAAAGAATGGAAAGCATATAAGGAATCTTAATGCCAAATACTTGTTTCTTTTGGGCTTCATCGGCCCAGGCAATGACTGACCAAGCAGCGGGGTCACCTGAATCTTCATAATCCCCTTCCATAGCGGCAAATTTCATAGGTTGGTCTTCAATTAAGGCTTGCATTTGTAAGTCACCTGAAGCCACTGAAGCTAAAGAGCCGGCTAAGGTTAAGACCAAGCCAAGACGTAAGGATTTTTTAAATAGGTTCGATTCTTTAAGATCGCTGGTTTTTACCTTCAAGAGTTTAAAGGCGGATAAACCAGCCACAATGGCCCCACCTAAAGTAAAGGCCCCAAAAATAACATGGGTGAACTCATAAATAAATTGTGGATTGGTCATTAAGGCTGGGAAGTCTGTCATTTGGGCCCGGCCGTTAATAATTTCATAACCCACAGGGTGTTGCATAAAGGCATTGGCCATGAGAATCCAGGCTGCTGATAAGAGTGACCCAATAAATACCAACCACATAAAAACATTATGTAATTTAGGACTGATTTTTTCATTGTCCCAGGTAAACATCCAAAGACCAATAAAGGTTGATTCCATAAAGAAGGCTAAGAGGGCTTCAACTGCTAGCGGCGCCCCAAAGATATCTCCTACAAAGCGGGAATAGTCAGACCAGTTCATCCCAAATTGGAATTCTTGGATAATCCCAGTCACTACCCCTACAGCGAAGGAGAGTAACATAATGTTCCCCCAGAACTTGGTCATAGTTTTATAGACTTCTTTTTTTGTGACCACGTAAAATGTTTCCATAATAGCTACTGCTAAGGCCGTTCCAATTGAAAATGGCACGAAGAAGTAGTGGAAAATCGTGGTCATGGCAAATTGAAATCGTGCAAGATTTTCGATTGTCATGTTTTTTCCTCTTTTCTGAAAAATCACTCTAAGCAAGTTGGGGAGTGGACAGGAAGTGACATTACCTAATTGTCACTTAATCTGTCTGACTCCCTCACTTAAAGTATATTTAATATTCCTAGTTAGTCCCACGTTTAAATCAAAGTCGAACAGAAGATAGGTATATTAATTCATTATTAATGATATAAGTCAAACCGACCTTTGGCAAAGACTTCTTTAAGTCCACCAATATCCATTAAAGACTTATTCATAATAATTTTCTTCATGAATGAAGCTGGATAACCCTTAAGATTGGTTGACCCTACAACGCCTAAGCCGCGAGTATTACCCACTGAAGCTACGGTTCCGGCAGACTTAAAGGAGAAGTTTTCAGTCGCTTGACCTTGCAATTGATGGTCTAAGTTCTTAGCCACATGCTCACCCATGGCAATGGCGATTTGGGCAGTCGTTGGGAATGGACGGTCAGAAGACTTATCCATAAAGGCTGCCACATCACCAATAATATAAACATTATCATGATCTGGATCACGCAAATCATCTGCAACGATGACACGACCACGACGAGCCTTGAAGCCAGAATCTTCCATAACTGGGGAACCTGACACACCTGTCGTCCAAACAATAGTTGAAGTGGTAATACTTTCCAGTTCTTCACTGTCCTTGGATGTGCTATAGAGTACTTTACCTGGTTGGATTTCTTTAATCATACAACCTAATTTTAATTGTACATCTAATTTGTCTAATAAATCGATGGCATAGTTAGCCATTTCTTCTTTAAACATTGGCAAAATTTTAGGAGCTGCTTCGACACAAATAATTTGAATCTCTTTAGGATCGACGCCCGCAATTTGCGCATAACGAGCACGTTCGTCCACAAAGGCACCGGCTAATTCAATCCCAGTAAAGCCCGCACCACAGATTACTAATTTTAAATCATCTGGATCTTTAGTGGTTTGATAAGCTTTCATCCGGTCTAAAATATGATTATGAACTGCTTCAGCGGTATCAATATTAACCATTTGCAAAGCATTCTCCATGGCCCCTTTAATACCAAAGGTTTCAGAAACAAAACCTAAAGCAACCACCAGATAATCATATTTAATTTGACCTTGAGCTTTTAAAGTTACAACTTGTTGGTCTTTATCAATATGGGTTACTTGGTCTTGGATAAACTTAACCTTATTTGAATGAATCACATCTGCGATTGGATAAGATATTTTATCACGGTCAACAGAACCAGCTGCCACTTCATGGATTTCAGTTGCTTCGCAGTGATAATCATTCATATCAACTAGGGTAATATGGAAGTCACCAGACTTCTTTTGTAAACTTACAACTGTTTTGAGACCAGCATAACCGGCACCTAAGACTACTATTTCTTGCATGTTCAACATTCTCCTTTAAAAAATAATTCCTAAAAAATAAGTAAGACAATGAATACTAGAACCGAAAGCCAAAATCTTAACTGCACAAATAAAAGTTTGACTTTTGACTTGCTTATGATAAAGTTGACTCGTTTGTTTAATCACAAATGGGACCAAAAGAAACGTAAGTAAAACAGATATAGGAGCTAAGCCAAAATAATATTGAAAAAATATTGCAACAAAAGCCAGGCAATTATTAGCGATAAAAAGTCGCAAAGACCAAGGAATCCCCAGGTAATGGACCAAAGTATAACGGCGATTGGCTTCATCCTCGGCTTTATCACACAAGTTATTAGCTAACATCAAGTTAGCAATCCACATGGTGTTAGGCAGAGCAATGAGGCCAAGCGAAGCTAGACTAGTCAAGGACCAGGTAAAATGTGGATAAACATTCAGATAGACACAGATTAGACTGATCATAAAACCCATGGTAAAGCCTGAAAAGAACTCACCTAAAGGCAAGGACGATAAGGGGCGTGGCCCACCTGAATAGAGGAGTCCGACCGCATAGCAAAAACCCCCCATAATCAAAATAGGAAACCCCACAAAATAGGCTAACACTAAACCAATCAAAAAAGAAATGACTAAGAAACTATACATTAGGCTTTGGACTCGCTTAATCGATAAGTTCTCACGTCCAATAATGTTGGTCTGACGCTGGTAATCTTGATCAAGGGCACGATGATAGTCATTATAATTATCCCAAATATCAACAAACATATTAAATAAGAGCATGGATATAAAAAATAAAAGTAAATACACCAAATTCAGATGGTGATAAAAATAATAACTATAGCAAAGGCCAATTAAAAAAGGTAAGACACTGGCAGTTTTAGCTTTCATCTCAACAAGTTCTAAGAAGACCGCTAGGGTCATGGCATCCCTCATTTCCAATTATAAAGTAAGACAAAGTGTCACTTCTTCCTTAATCATTATAAAACAAAATCAGGTCACTGTTAAATGAATTAAGTCAAGATTATTAAAAAAATAGTGATTACTTTTAATTTTACCCTTGTGAAAGTATATTCTAATCCTCCCAGCTATATTTATCTATTTAGGAGGGCATCGTCAGAAAAAAATAAGTCCACTTATAAAGCTTAAAAATAAGTCTTATTTGATGTTATATTTAAGCTTTTTACCTATTTTTATTCTATAAATATTAAGACAAGCATAAAAAAATACCACTACTATTCCCTGAAGCTTTGGAAGCAGTGGTCTTTATTTTGTGAAATAAAGCTCATTTTATAAAACTATTAGCTGAACTTATAGAAAGTGTAAAAAACTTATATAGTATTTATCCCTTCCGATGCATCATTTTCAGGTAGAAACTTAGTCCAAACACCCTATTTTCAATTTGATTTTGAATCGGACACTTCATAATTATCGGCAGCTACAACTTGTCCTTCTTCTAGTTGAACTACTATAGCTGTTTTTAGAGGATTATGGTTTTCGTCCATGGTAAAAGTTCCAGTTACTCCATGATAGTCTTTAGTTTGGGCAAGGGCTTCTTTCACCGCTTGTGGCTCAGTCGTACCCACCCGTTCGATGGCATCCATTAATACCATGGCCGCATCATAGCCTAAAGCTTCAAAGGCACCGGGTTCTTTTCCGTATTTATCCTTAAACGCTTGGATAAAATCTTGAACGGTTTTATCTTCTGAAACGAGGGAGAAATGGTCGGTATAGTAAATTTCATTGGCATATTCATTGCTTGCTAATTGAGTCAGAATTTGACTAGAATAACCATCGCCGCCTAAAATCGGTGTCTGGATGCCTAATTCACGGGCTTGGTGGATAAATAAACCTGCCTCAGTATAATAAGTCGGCATATAAATCACATCGACATCCTGGTTGAGTAACTTAGTGATAATCACTGAAAAATCAACATCCCCCGCAGCCATACTATCTTCTAGCACGATTTGACCGCCTAGGGCCTGGAATTTGGCTTTGAAATTGTCAGCCAAGCCTGTAGCATAATCTGAAGTAGTATCAACCACTACCGCAGCCTTCTGAGCTTTTAGTTGGTCATGAGCATAGCCAGCCGCCGCAATCCCTTGATAAGAGTCCGCAAAACAAACCCGGAAGAGATAGTCTAAAACTTTGCCTTGATCATCCAAGGTAATCGTATCACCAGTGGCGGCCGGTAAGACTGTCGGAAGCTGGCCCTTAGTAATCAAAGGAATCTCAGCTTGCGCATTGCCTGTCGTTGCTGGGCCTACAATCCCAACCACTCCTTCAGTCACTAAACGTTGGGCAACGGAAGCAGATTCGGTCAGGTCTGACTTATTGTCATAAACTACTGCTTCAACTGACTGTCCATCGAGGAGACCTCCATTTTGATTGACTTGGTCGATAGCTAAGTCTAATCCATCCTTCATGGCTTGACCATAGGCAGCTGCCGCCCCTGATAATTCATAATTACCGCCGATTTTTATGGATTGAGCCGCTAGGGCCGTTTGGCCCCCTACTAATAAATAGACTAGCATAACTAGTCCAAACTGAACTAATTTTTTATATGACACGTTTTCCCCTCCTATGAATATTGTAAGTATAATCAACTGACTTTACTAATTCAATTTAATCGTAAAATAATTTTAAAAAATTATTTATTAAATGAATGTTTGCGATAAGTTGCGAGTCTCTTTTAACTTGTCTCTTGGTCTAGGAAAAATGTGCATTGTAACTTTTCAATGCACACGCCACATATTTTCCCCCTTGTTACTAGGAAATATACAAAAAAGCCAACTCTTTTCTGTAAAAAGGTTGGCCTAAATCAATCATACTTAACTTTTATTCCTAGAAATCTCCTTTATCAGGATCGGTCATTTCAACAATACCTTCCAAGTGATTCAAGCGTTCAATATCTTCTGGGCTTAAATCAAAGTCAAAAATATTTAAGTTTGACTTGATATTAGCCGGTGTCTTAGACCGTGGTAACGGCAAGAAACCATGATGAAGTGACCAACGTAGACAGATTTGAGCAACAGTTCGGTCATATTTAGCAGCCATTTCTTTCAAGGTTTCATTTGAGAAGGCACCACCTTTACCTAGTGGAGAATAGGCTTCAATCTGGATCTCCTTATCTTGGCAGTATTTAACTAACTCATCTTGGGTCAAACCAGGAGACAAGGAAATTTGATTCACATGAGGCACAACTTCAGCAGTCTTTAATAATTCTTCAATATGGTGAATTTGGAAGTTAGAAATACCGATGGCTTTGATTTTACCCTCTTTATAGAAATCTTCCATTGCCCGCCAAACTTCTTTATTCCGTTCTTTCCAAGCATCATCTTCCCGGAAAGCTTTTGGATTTGGCCAATGGATTAAAAGTAAGTCTAAGTAATCCACTTGTAGTTTTGCCATAGAACGTTGGATAGAACTATAGGCTTCTTCATAGGTGCCACGGGTATTCCATACCTTAGTGGTTAAGAATATATCTTCCCGGTTTACCCCTGAGTCAATGATTGCCTGACCCACACTCTTTTCATTACCATAGGCTTGGGCTGTATCAATATGGTTATAGCCATATTCTAAGGCCTTTGATACTGAATTATAGGCCATTTCTCCTTCTTCCAGCTGCCAGGTACCGAAGCCTAATTTTGGAATTTCAACACCGTTACTTAATTTATAAGTTTCCATAAAACCTCCTCTTTCTATTAATCATATTTTAATTTTAACATAGCGCTTTCATAGACACTAGAAATTTGAATTGCCTATATTATTTTATTTTGCTCTAAATATTCAAGGTCTAACTCTGCTATCCGCTCAATAGTATAATTATCCATAAGCGCATCAACATAATAATCCCCCGCTGATAAATATGCATAATCATTATTTAGGAAAACATGGATTTGCCATTTATCTTGATAATAGACGAGAGTTCCTATGTGTCGCAAGGTGTTATCTCCCCCACAATTAAATCGATCTTCAAAAGAACGAATCTTAACCCGATCATACTCAAAATAGAAATGATCCGACAAATTTTTTATTTTTTTACCGTCTATTTCCATTTGGCGCATAAATAATATTTGCTTGTTTTCCAAATAGAGGGGAGAATCTTGACTCCCTTCAAACCCAGAATTATCACCACCAAGTTCTAGGGCCTTTTCCTTAGAATAAGTCAAACTCTGTTTGTTTATATCGAACCACCGATAATTTTGATTTAAATTCATTGCAAACTCCTTATAAATTTATGAATTTCTATTTATGAATGAAAACGTTTTTGTTAGAATAATAAGTGTAATATAATTGATAATTTTCTTAGAGGAGTGGGCACGATTGAATATACAACATATAAAATACTTCATTGCTGTTGCTGAACACCGCAATATCTCTAAAGCAGCTCAAGGATTATACCTCTCTCAACCTTCACTTTCCCTTACGATTAAAAATTTAGAAGCTGAACTGGGTAGCCCCTTAATCTATTATAAAAACCGTAAAATGTATCTTACAGATTTTGGTGAATATGTTTTTACTGAAGGTAAGAAAATTCTAGAAAACTATGACACCTTTGTCGAAAAAATTAACAATTTTCACCAACAGGTTCCCCAAAAAATTGCGATTGGGTCAACCAACTTATTTGTCTTACAACATCAAGAGAAAATTGTGAAGTTTATTGATTCTACGCCTGAAGCTGAAATTCACTCGATCCAAACCGGTTCAATCCATTTGCAGGATATGCTAGTTCAGGAAGAAATTGATCTTGGACTCATCTCTGATCCCATTGTACTTCCCAATATAGTCATTGAACCGCTCAACATTGGTTACGATGTCAGTGTTGTTATCTCAGCAGACAATCCTCTAGCCGCTCAAGCTAAACTCCAGTTTAAAGACTTAGAAGCACTTAATTTCTGTGTTCTAAGTGAAGATTATGTCTTATCAAATCGCTATTTAATTGAACGGGGTAAAGAAAATCATTTTGAACCCCATATCTCCTTTATTCACAATGATTGGGAGATTCTAGTCCACTATACTAAACAATTAAAAGCCGTCTGCCTTTTACCTTCAGCACTTGAAAGTAATTGTGTGGTAGACGGCCTAAAATGGATTCCGCTGGATGATCCAATAAATTATTTTCCAGTCAATGTAGCATACTTAAAAGATAAGAAACTTTCAAAATTAGCCCTAAAGCTAATCAACTGTTTAAAAGAAGATTAATTATTTCTTCATGGCCTCTTCCAAAGAAGAGGCTTTTTCTATACCAGTGATGACACGGAAACCACCTTTAGCAAGCGCAATGGCTTCAAACTCACCCGCGTAAATTTTAAGAGGAGCAATAAAATTAACCCGTTCTTCTATTAATTGGCATAAATAATCATAATGGGCCATGCCACCCGTTAAAGCGATATAGTCAACTTTACCCTTGAGTGAAACGGCTAAAGTAGCAATACATTTAGCCAATTGTAAAGCAAAGGCTTGAATCACTTCATCGGCCTCTTGATCACCTTGCTTAACTCTATCTTCAATTTCTCTTAAATCTTTGGTGCCACAAAGAGACTGTAAGCCCGCTTCAGCTCTAACTTTCTTGCTAAGCTCCTGAACCCCTAATTCTTTGGCTAATTTTAAGACTTCTTTTACAGGTAAGCCCCCAGAACGTTCGGCCGAAAACATAATTTCATCATCAGAAACAAAGTCAACAATATCTCCTTGAGTATGGGCTGAGGCAGTTGCACCCCCACCAATATGTACAATAATCAAATTAGCTTTGTCATAGTCCAAACCATTATCACTGGCTAAACGACGCGCAACGGCTCGCATATTGAGATGATGTCCGATACTCTTACGTTGAATTTCTTTCAAGCCTGTATATCGCGCGATTGGCATCATTGAGTCAACTGTGACTGGATCATAGATTAAAGCTTGACATGACTCATTACCAAAATGATCACGAATGGCCGCAGCTAAACCCGCACCTAAATTTGAAGCGTGTTCTAGCACTGGATGGTTCTTCAAATGATCGATTAATTCAGCATCGACTTTAATCGCTCCAGCTTTTACAGGGCCGATGAGACCCCCACGCCCCACAACCGCATCAAGGTCTTGGCTGATTCCATGATTTTCCAAGAGTACCTGGATATCTTGGTAGCGTATCTCAAATTGATCATAAATCTTAGCATAATCTTTTAATTGATCAGGGGTATAGATGACTTCATCTTTCCACACAAGATCCGTATCTTCAAAATAGGCAATCTTGGTTGAAGTGGCACCCGGATTAACGATTACTATTTTCTTCATATTATCCCTACTTACTAGCATTCATTATAGTTTGGGCCAATAAAATGGAAGCATATTTTTCTTCTGCACTGGCAGATCGAGAGGTCAAAATAATTGGCACCTCTGCCCCCATGATAATCCCCGCCATCATAGCTCCTCCAAATAAAATCAAGGCTTTACTAAAAGAATTACCTGTTACTATATTAGGAACCATAACAATATCAGCATCTCCTTGAATTTGACCCGCGTAATTCTTTTCTTTAGCGATGTCCGGTACTAAACTAATATCAGTCGATAAAGGACCTTCCACAATTTCCGGACGGTTAGCATAATATTCCGTCAATTGTACTTGAATATTTGATGAAGCCAATTTAGAAATAGGCTCTTCTGAGGCAGATAATAAAGTGACTTTTGGATTTTGAATCCCTAGACTTTGAAACACCTCAATCCCATGTTGAATAATAATTTTGCTATCTTCAAAATCAGGTTCTAAAGCCATGCCACCGTCAGTAATTCCAATTAACCGGTCTAGTTTAGGAACATAAAGTACAGCAACATGGGTTAAAAGTTGGCTTTTACGAATCCCATTTTCTTTATTCACAACTGGTTTTAATAGGCGACCTGTCGACAATTTACCTTTCATAATGGCTGAGATTTTATTTTCTTTTGCTAACTTCACAGCTGCTTGACTGGCCTGATCATCATCCGCTTGGTCGATAATCTGATAGCTTTCCGCAGGTAAGTCATATTTTTCAAGTAAGCTCTGTAACTTAGCTTGATCATCAATCAAATACACAAAGGTATCACCGCGATGAATGGTATCTTTAATACATTCTAAGACATGGTTATCAGCTGCTTTCACCACAGCTAAAGTCAGTTTTTGATTATGACTGGTATTTTTTTCATAACTTTCTTTAATTGAACTTACTAAAGTCATAATTCAACTCCTTACTAAATATTTAAGAAATAATCTTGTTCAGTTACAACAGGTACTACCTTGGTAAATACATACTTAAAGAGAATACCAAAGGCTATCGGTGCAACGGCAAATACGATTAAAGTAATAATAATATTCATAAATGACCAACCACCTGCAGCGAGATTCAAGTGATTAATTGGCCCTACTAAACCAGAGAAACCAAAGCCCGCACTCATTGGGGTACCTTGAATATTAAAGAGACTTGCCAGAATACCACAGCATGCTGCATTCGCAATAATTGGAATAAGGGTGGCTGGTTTTTTAACCACGTTTGGCATAGACATTTTGGGCGAACCAATGAAATGCGCTAAACTGGTTCCTTTTGAATTTACATTCCAACCCATAATGGCTAAACCAAAGCCACAAGCACAAATCCCAAGGTTAGCTGCACCAGACCCAACGCCTGCTAGTGAGATTGCCAGTGCAATCCCTACCGTCGTAATCGGAGAAACAATTAAAATGGCAAAAATTATCGCAATTAAAATACACATAATAAGTGGTTGTAGGTTTAATAAGGAGGCGACCCCTTGTCCAATTACAGTGGTAATCATTGATACATAAGGTAAGAGTAAGCGCCCGATGCTCCCTACAACAACGAGTAATAGGGCAGGAATTACTAAAATTGTATAAGCTTTGAGCTTATTCCCAATCCAAAGAATAATTGCAGCACCAATTGCAGCTGTAATCCCCATATTAATAATGTCACCCGTTCCAGCAATTGCTAGACTACCTTCATTTATTTGAACGGCACCTGAAGCGAACATAGTTGCTAAACCTAATGAGGCTGACTGAATTGGATTAAACTTAAAATTCATCCCAATCATGGTCCCACAAACGAGACCCATCATTGAATTAGACATTGATAAAGCAGCGGCCACCATCGCCAAGCTTGGCATATTTGGGACTAAAGCTTTGACAATTTCACTTAATAAAGCGCCTGGGATCAATACAACGACTGCCCCGATAGCTAGCCCATTAAGCACATTCATTAAAAACTGTTTTCCAGAAATCTTTTCATCCATAGTTTTTCCTCTTTCTATTGATGAATACCTTGTCCTAATAGGACTTCACTTGTATCCGTAATGGCTTCACCTAATGATGGATGATTATGAATCGTTAATACGATATCTTCTGCCGTCATTAAGTTTTCAATCGCCAGGGTCACTTCACCGATTAATTCGGCAACTTCTTGACCAACCATTTGAGCTCCTACAATCCGCTTGCTTTCTTTTTCAGAAATTAAACGGATAAACCCTTCGGTTTCATTTTTTGATAAGGCTCTCCCATTGCCTGCAAAATGGAAGGTCGCTTTTTTAACTGCCATGCCTTTTTCCTTAGCTTGGGCTTCAGTCAAGCCAACCACTGCAATTTCAGGACTGGTATAGCAAACAGTTGGAATCACTTGATAATCCACTGCTGCACCCGCGTCGCCTGCGATGGCGGCTGCTGCCACTTTACCTTCATAAGATGCTTTATGGGCTAAAGCTGGGCCGGCAACAATATCACCAATGGCATAGATATGGGCTTGGTTGGTTTTTCCTTGTTGATCGACAGGAATAAAGCCTCTTTCATCCACTTTCACACCGGCTAACTCCAGACTCAAGTTATCGGTGTTGGGTCTACGACCTACCACTACAGCTAACATATCGGCCTCAATGCTTTGTTCTTGGCCCTCTACTTCATAAACCACTTTAAGACCGGCATCTTGGTCTTGAACTGATTTTGCTTTGGCATTGGTAATAATTTCCATGCCCACTTTTTTAGCATAGTTTAAAACAGGTTTAACTAAGTCTTTTTCAAAGGCATTTAGGACAGAGGTCATCCCTTCTAGAACAGTTACCTTAGAGCCCAAATTAGCATAGGCTAAGGCTAACTCCATGCCGATATAACCGCCACCGACCATAACCAAGCGTTCAGGTAATTCTTTTAAATTTAATAATCCCGTTGAGTCTAATACCTTATCTGAAAATTCAAAGTTAGGAATTTGAATCGGACGACTACCTGTCGCAATAATACAATTATTGAAAGAATAGGAGATTCCTTGTTCCTCACCCTGCATCACATGCAGGGTATTGGCAGAGGTAAAGAAGGCTTCACCTTCGACAATTTCTACTTTATTTTTCTTCAACAAGCTACGTACACCCTTAGTTAAGGTACTTACAACCGTATTGTTCTTCCAGTCTTGCATTTTTCCAAAGTCTAACTTAGCCGGTTGATAGGAAATCCCATTCGGTGTCTCAGATAGTGTTTTGACATAATCATGTCCGGTTGAAATTAAAGCCTTAGATGGGATACACCCTTCATTAAGACAAACACCACCGACATGTTCTTTTTCAATAATAATTACTTTTTGACCAAGTTGAGCAGCGCGGATGGCGGCTACATAGCCACCAGGTCCTGCACCAATCACAATTGTATCTGCTTCTTTACTAAAATCACCAACTACCATTTGCTTATCATCCTTCCGCTAATAATAAATCTGGGTTGTGTAAATATTCTTTCAATTGGTTAATTGCTTTTTGAACATACACTCCATCAACTACCCGATGGTCAAAGGCAAACGATAATTTCATCACTGGTTTAAGAACTGGGTTACCTTCTTCATCTGGTAAAAATACTTTTTCAATGCGGCCAGGAGCAAAAATTGCCACTTCAGGTTGGTTAATCACTGGGGTTGACCATACCCCACCTGTTGCAACACCAGCAACATTTGAAAGGGTCATTGAGCCGTGGTTCATATCCTTAGTGGTTAATTTACCTTCATTTGCTTTTTGTGATAATTGGCTCACTTGTTCAGCAATATCAAAGAGACTTAAGCGTTCGGCATTGCGAATCATCGGTACAAATAAGCCAGTTGGCGTATCGGTAGCTACCCCGATATTGTAATAATTATGGTAGTAGACTTCGCTTTTTGCCAAATTCATTGAAGCATTTAAATTAGGGAAACGTTTCAACATGGCCACCAAGGCTTTGACAAAGTAGGCCGTATAAGTCAACTTAATATCTTTTTCTGCCGCAATAACTTTCAACCGATCGCGATGTTCAACTAACTTAGATACTTCAACTTGGTCAAAGACAGTCACATGCGGAGAAATTTGTTTACTTTCAACCATTGCCTTAGCAATCGCTTTACGGACAGCAGGAATTTTCTCGATTCGATCTGCTTGGCTGTCATTGGATTGGTCTTGATAAGGTTGAACCTTGCTGTCAGATACCGGATTAACTACTTCAACCTGAGTTTCAGCATGTGTCGGTTGACTGGTTTCTCCCTCAAGTGATTGCGCTTGTGGATTTTCTAAGTATGCATCGATATCTTCAATGGTTACCTTGCCATGGTTACCCGTACCTTGAATATTTGCTATATTTACCCCTTTGGTCCGGGCATATTTTCTAACTCGAGGAATAGCCATCACACGAATATCATCATTGACTTCAATGACTTCAGCCCCAGATTTTGCTTTAGGTTTTTGTGGTTGATCTTCGGTTGACGCTTGCGGTGCTTCTGATTCAAGCCCATTTTCTTCCGTTGGACTGGCACTGCCTTCGGTTTCAATATCAGCTATCGGCTTGCCTACTATTCCCATTTCCCCTTCTTGAACGTGTAGTTTACGGATAATCCCTGACACAGGTGATGGCAATTCTACCACTGCTTTATCAGATTGGATTTCTAAAAGAGGTTCATCTTCTTCAACATGGTCTCCTTCTTTAAAAAACCATTGAACAATTTCGCTTTCGTAGGTACCTTCACCTGCGTCTGGCATAATAAATTGATACATGTTTTCCCCTCCCTTAGAATTCAATAATTTCTTTTGCTTTAGCAATGATATCTTGGCTATTTGGAATCCATACTGATTCAGAGGCACCAAAAGAATAAACCGTATCTGGTCCAGAAATACGTTCAACTGGTGCATCTAATTCCATAAAGCAACGAGTTTGAATATCACTCACTAATTGGCCACCAATACCGCCTGATCTTTGTGCTTCTTGAACCACTAAAGCCCGGTGAGTTTTGTTAACAGACGCTTCAATCGTTTCATAATCAAATGGGGAAACCGTTCTTAAGTCAACTACTTCTGCTTCAATACCTTCTTTGGCTAATTCTTCGGCTGCTTTCATAGCTTCCACAACCATAGCTCCATAAGCGATAATTGAAATGTCTTTACCCTCTTTAACAATATTTGCTTTATCAAGCGGCACTGTATAATAACCTTCTGGCACTTCATCTTTAACAGAACGATAGAGTTTTAGATGTTCCATAAATAGGACTGGGTCATTAGATTCTACCGCTGAAATGATAAGCCCTTTGGCATCATAAGCGGAAGAAGGAATGACAATCCGTACCCCAGTTGCTTGGGAAAGTAGCCCTTCAATGCTATCTGAATGCAACTCAGGTGTATGCACACCTCCACCAAAAGGCGCACGAATAGTGACTGGCATTTTACGGGTACCACCATAACGGTAGCGGTAACGAGAAATCTGAGCCACTAAGGCATCCATTGCTTCAAGATAAAAACCAGAAAATTGTAATTCTGGAATTGGGCGGAAACCAGTTGTTGCTAAACCTATCGTAATGCCTAAGATTCCTGATTCAGCTAAAGGTGTATCAAAAATCCGTTTTTCACCGAACTCCTTTTGTAGGCCATCTGTTATCCGAAAGACCCCACCATTTAAACCAACATCTTCACCATAAATTAAGATCTTGTCATCTTTTTTTAGGACTTCACGTAAGCCTTCAGTAATTGCTTGAGCTAAAGTTAATACGGTCATATTAATTCATCTCCTTTTGTTCATAAAGCTTGATTTGTTCACGGATAATTTGTGGTTGAACTTCATACATATGTTTCAATAAGTCTGATACCTTCATTGCAGGCTCTTCAGCCATTCTAGCTAAGGCTTCTTTGACATCTTGTTTACATTGTTCAACGATTTTTTCTTCATGGTCTGAATCCCATAAACCTTTTCCTTTAAGGAATACCCGCATCCGATGAAGTGGATCCTTTGTCCGCCATTCTTCAACTTCATCATCTTGACGGTAACGTTTCGGATCATCTGACATGGTATGTGGCCCAAAACGATAGGTTAAGGCTTCAATAAGGACAGGACCATTTCCTGCTAAAGCATATTCTCGTGCTTGCTTAACGGTCGCGTACATTGCCAATGGATCCATCCCATCCACTTGTACTGAGGCGATACCCACACTAACACCTTTTTGGGCCAAAGTTTCAGCTTTGGTTTGCTTAGAAATTGGTACTGAGATTCCATAGCGATTGTTTTGAATAATCGTAATTAATGGAGCTTTATATACGCCCGCAAAGTTAATCCCTTCATAGAAGTCACCTTGTGACGTTGCAGCATCCCCACAATAGGCCATAACAACATTTTCTTTTCCTTGTCTTTGGTATCCCATCGCTACGCCAGCTGCTGGTAGAATAGTTCCACCTACGATAACTTGAGGCACAAAAGCTTGGAAATCTTCATCAAATTGATTCCCAGCAACATGCCCTTTGTACCATAAAAAGCCTTTATAAAGAGGAAGACCATGTAAGGTAAGCGCACCGACATCACGATAGGTTGGCGCAAAGAAGTCACCATCATGCAAGGCTGCCATAGTAGCGATTTGACTCGCTTCTTGCCCTCCCGCTGGGGCATAGTTTCCAAGAGCTCCTTGACGATTTAAGATAATCGTTCTTTCGTCTAAGGTTCTTGCCCATACCATATATTCCATAATTTTAACTAATTCTTCATCAGTTAGACTATCTACCGTTTTTTGATCGAGAATTTTTCCATCCTTATCCAATACTGAAACAGTTTCAAATTGGTCTTTATATTTTTCAATATTTTTCTTGAAGTCCAAAGAACTTAGCTTAACTGTCATATTAATCTGTCCTTTCTTAATTCACACGATTCTTAGTAGTGCCAGTATTAATCACATCGAGGGTTGCCTGTAATCCACCTTCAACCAAATTCTTAACAGCGGTATCGGTGTAATAAGCAATATGTGGGGTAAATTCAATTTTTTCATGGTCTAAGATTCTCTTAAACATATCATCCTCAATTGGCTTATTTGACCAATCTTTAGGAATATAATCGCCTTCAAATTCATAAGTATCCAAGGCTGCATGTTCAATTTTTCCACTATCAAGGGCATCAATTAGGGCTTGGGTGTCCACCAAACCACCCCGAGCCATATTTACGAAATAGGCGCCATCTTTCATCTTGGCAAACATATCCGCATCAAAAAGATGATGATTTTCCTTAGTCAAAGGCATTTGTAGAACAACCACATCAGCATCTTTAATCGTATCTTCGACTGAATCTTGGTAGTCAACAAAATCTCGAATTTGGTCATTTGGATACAAATCGAAACCTAATACTTTAGCACCAAAACCATTAAATAAACGACCAATAATTTGACCAATCCGACCTGTTCCTAGAATTGCCACTGTCATCCCATGCATAGTTTTAGCACGAATCACTGGTTCCCATTTAAAGTTTTGATCTTTAACCCGATGCTTGATTATATTAACTTTACGAACCATCATCATCGTTGAAGTAACCACGAATTCTGCAATGGATTCAGGTGAGTAAGATGGAACATTGGTAACAATAATGTCATTGGCGGTTGCTAAATCCAAATCATACATATCGGTTCCAGCAGAACGTTGAGCAATTTGTTTGATGCCTAGTTCATGGAGCTTTTCGTAGACAGAAGCTTCTGGTGCAACAACTTGACTTAAGGTAATCCCATCTGCTCCAGCTGCTTTTGCGACACTGGCCGTACTTAAAATATCTTCAACAAACTCAATTTCTACATCATTTTCCTGAGCCCAATTTTTAGCAATTTCAAGCTCTTCTTCTTTTGCAGAAAACATTACGATCTTTTTCATTATTTTCCTCCTAGGTTTCTTAATTCCGAAAGCGCTTTACAAATATTATATTAAAGTTAAATAATGCGCTTTCAAAATATATATAAGGTATAGATGTATAAGAAAGTTTTATACTTACCCTAAATATGACTTATAGTTAACCTGTTATAGTGGTGATGCTATTTATCCATCTTAATTCCCCCTATTCACCTAAGGAAAAATCAGTTGAAATTAATCGATTCCCATTAATCCACATAAAAAAACGCCAAGCCATTCAGTCAGTAAAGGTATGCTCTAAATCTGACTAAATGAATTAGCGTTTTTGCTTATTATTTAATTTTAGAAATTACTATTTCACAACTTCCTTACCAGCAATCCGACCAAAGGTCATAATATCTGCAATAGCATTACCACCTAAACGGTTCCCCGCATGGATACCACCGGTTGTTTCACCAACCGCGAATAGACCAGGTATTACTTGACCATCTTTATCTAAAACTTGGGTTTTAGAGTTGATGGCAATACCACCCATGGTGTGGTGAACAGAGGGTGACCGTGGTGTCGCATAGAATGGACCGACATCAATTTTACGACCAAAGTTGGTCTTACCAAAGTCAGGGTCTTCCCCTGCATCAATATAAGAATTATACTTATCAATTTCACTAACCAAGGTTTCAGGATCTGCCCCAATTTGTTCAGCTAGTTCTTCCAAAGTATCGGCCTTATAGATAGATTTACTTGCAATTAAATCTTCGACCTTATCGCCCCAACCATTCTTACCATCTTTGATACCCGCAGTTTCTTCATCACAGATGATATAGAAAGTTTGATCAGGTTGTTCTAAAGCTGCTGCTGCTAGAACATCACGTTCTGAATATTCATTGACAAAACGTTTACCTTCGCCATTGACAAAGACTTGGTCTTCAGCAGACCCCCAAACACCACCACCAAGAGAACCAGTACCTGGTTGTGAACTTGGCATTAATTGAATAAATTCCATACCAGTGGTATCTGCATCAACAGCTTGAGCCATCACAATCCCATCACCCGTAATGTTAGGTGAGTTGGTGGTACCCATATCTAGAGGAATATCTTCCCAATAATTATTATATTCTTGACGCATTTTAGGATTAGCCCCAAAACCACCGGTAGCAATAACAACCCCTTTATTAGCTTTCAAGGTTAGTTGGCTACCATCTTTCTTACTTGCTTTGACACCGACAACTTTGCCATCTTCTTGAATGAGTTCTTCACCCCTAGTTTCAAGTAAAATTTGTACTCCGTTTTCTTCCGCCTTATTCGCAAATGGGGTTACGATTCCTTCCCCAATCCCTTTAACTAAGACATGAGACCGTGGCCATAAAGCCCCTAAAATAGTAGAGGTTTGATCAGAAAATTCAACTCCATTATCTTCCATCCAATGAAGGGTATCCAAGGAATTATTCGTTAAAGTTGTAACCAAATCATAGTTTCCTGAAATTTCTTTTCCATCTTTGTCTTCCCGTTTACCTCCAATATAAGTATGGATGGCATGTAGTTCCGGTGAGTCAAAGAGATAGGTTTCGCCACTGTCAAAATATTCCTTAATTTGGCCTTGTAATTTTTCAAAAGTTGGAGCGAAATCACCATAATTTGCTGGGTCATCTTCCAAATAGCCTTGTAATTGTTCCTTCAGGGTATCCGTAATTTCTTGGTTTTGTTCCCGGTCAGGATCATAAGTATTAAAACCAGCTCCAGAAATTAAGGTATTCCCACCGACTGCGATATTTTTTTCGATTAAGATAACTGAAGCGCCTTCTTCAGAAGCAGAAACGGCAGTAGCTAAACCAGCTCCACCCCCACCAATGACAATGACATCAGCTTCCATTTCTTCATCATCTTGGGCAGTTGTTTCATTTTTTCGTTCTTTTAAAGCATTGATATTCCCACCAGCTTGAGTTAAACAATCCGTTACGGCAGCTATTAAAGCCCCTGTTGACTTACTTGCACCTGAAACTGTATCTACCGCTAAGGTTTGTTCATTTTGGATGGTTTCAACTAACTTATCAATCGACACATTCCCTAAACCTTCCGTTTCTTCGTGGTTCACCTTGATAGATTCGATGGTATCTTCACTCACCGTCACTTCAACCTCTACAGGACCATGGTTACCTTCCGCACTCGCCTTATATGTCCCTGGCGTAAATATAACCCCATCATCCCACTTGGTTTCTGCCAGTGAGCTTTGGTTACTTTGAGATAATATAAACAAGCCTACCACTAGGATCGCACTCAACGTCAATAGCCATTTCAACGTATTCTTCACAATATTTCCTCCTTCTAAAAATATAATAATTATTTCACAATAATAATTATATAATATTTTCACAAAATTCCCAATAATTTTTGAAAACGTTTTTTCTTTTCGTAAAAATTTATTTCACGGTATATAAATAAACCCCCGTTAAAAACGGGGTTTTAATACTATTTAAAAATATCCTCTTTATAATCCACCCGGTAGAGATATAAACCTGATGGATCAGCAGTCGGGCCAGCCTGGTTTCGGTCTTTGACTGCCAACAAACGTTTAAATTCATCTACAGGTTTCAAACCATCGCCAATCTGCAACAAAGTTCCCACAATAATCCGGACCATATTATAAAGAAAACCATTACCAGCAATCATAAACCTTAATTCCTGGTTAACTAGGTCCTCTTCAATTGTAGCAAATTTAATCGTCCGCACCTTATCTTCCTTATCCGAATGGGTCGAACAAAAAGAAGTAAAGTCATGCTGACCCACTAAGTCAGTTAAGGCTCTTTGCATCTTGCCTAGATCATAGCGATAAGGATGGTGCAAGGTATAAAACCGTTTAAAGGGATCGGGATAGGCTTGGGTATCAATCCGATAAAGATAAGCTTTACCGATAGCATGGTAACGAGCATGAAAGTCCGGCGCCACCTGGCTGACTGCTACAACCCGAATGTCCTTATTTAAAATAGAATTTAAAGCCTTGGCCAAAGCTAGAGGATGAATTTCAAAATCCAAGTCAAAATGCACTACTTGCCCCAAGGCATGAACACCCGAATCGGTCCGACCAGAAGCCACGGTCAAAACGGGATGATCAGCTGGCCGCTTAGCCAACTTCAAAAGGGCTCGGTCAAGCTGGGCTTGGACGGAAGGTCCATTGGGTTGAACTTGGTAGCCCACATAGTTACTGCCATCATATTCTACTTTAATTGCATAGCGTGGCATAAGACCTACCCCAAGAAGCGGAGGCCAATAAGGACCGCCGTAATTAGAATAAGGGCCAAAACAGCTAATGCATCAATTCGCTCATAGGATAGTTGCCGGTACTTGGTCCGTCCCTCACCGCCCCGATAACCCCGCGCTTCCATGGCATTGGCCATTTCTTCCGCCCGGTTAAAGGCTGAGACAAAAAGCGGAATCAGGATTGGAATAATGGCTTTAATCCGGTCCATAAAGGAACCTTCATTGAACTCAACGCCCCGTGACCGTTGGGCATTCATAATTTTTTGAGCTTCATCCATTAAAGTTGGAACATACCGTAAAGCAATCGATAACATTAAAGCAATCTCATGGGAAGGAAAACCAAACTTAGCTAAGGGTCTCAGTAAATGTTCAATTCCATCCGTTAATTCTAAGGGGGCTGTGGTTAGGGTAAGAATGGTTGAGAATACAATAATCAAAACTAAACGGAGAAAGATAAAGATTCCCGAAACAATCCCTGCAGAAGTAATGGCTAGGGGTCCTAAATGGAAATAAACCGTCCCACCTGTAGAAAATAAGATTTGAAAGGCAACCGTAAAGAGAATCAACCAAATCATAGGTTTGATCCCATTTAAGAAAAAGCTGATTGAAATCTTGGATAGAAGCACTAAAGTTAGAGCGACTAGAACTAAGAATAGGTAACCCATCCAGTTATTAGCCAAAAAGACTAAGAAAATAAAATAGAATGTAGCCAATAATTTAGTTCGGGGGTCAAGTCGGTGGATTAAAGAGTCGCCTTTAATATAACGACCTAATAAGAGTTTATCTAGCATGGTGACCTCCTTGAACTTGGGCCGCTTTCATAGCCACCAATTGGTCTGCCAGGTCAGCAACGGATAAGACAGTGGTTATACTACGATCAAGCGTCGGGTTGGCCTTAACAATATCTTCTAAGAACCCTGTGGCTCTTGGTAAATCTAACTGCTTGGCTTCCAACCATTGACTGTCGGCAAAAATTTCTTGCGGACTGCCTTTTTTAACTACTGTACCGCCTTCCATCACAACCACATAGTCGGCATAATCAGCCACATCATCCATTTGGTGGGTGACCATAACCAGGGTAATCCCATCTTGGCGGTGTAAGTTCATAAACATTTCCATCATGTTTTTATGACCTAAAGGGTCCAATCCAGCAGTCGGTTCATCTAAAACCAAAACTTCTGGTTCTAAGGCTAAGACCCCCGCAATTGCCACCCGCCGCATTTGTCCTCCGGATAAGTCAAAGGGTGACCGCTCATAAAGATATTCTGGGAGCCCGACTAAGGCTAATTTCTCACGGGCAATCCGTTCAGCTTCTTCTTCCGACACCTTAAAGTTCAAAGGTCCAAACATAACGTCTTTTAAAACCGTTTCTTCAAATAGTTGTGACTCAGGAAACTGAAAGACCACACCCACCTTCTTACGAAGTGGTTTCAAAGATCCATGTTCCGAATCCTTGGTCACCGTAAAATTATCTAACTCAATCGTGCCTTCTGTTGGCCGTAAGAGCATATTTAAATGTTGAATCAAGGTAGACTTACCTGAGCCAGTATGGCCAATAATGGCGGTTACCCTGCCCACAGGGATGGTGACATTCACATCATGCATGGCCCGGAATTCAAAAGGTGTGCCCGCACTATAGGTATGGCCTACTTGTTTAAATATGATTGGTTGATCCATGCTAGTAAAGCCTCCTCATCCATATAGTGATCGGGTACGTCTACCCCACGCGCCTTCAAGGTTGAAATCAATTTCTGAGCAAAAGGTAAGTCCAAGCCCATTTCAATGAGTTGGTCGCCCAAGGCAAAAACCTCAGCTGGCTGAGCTTGCATGGTAAAATGACCGTCTTTTAAAATAAAAATCCGGTCAGCGCGCGAAGCTTCATTAATATCATGGGTAATTGAAATGACAGTTAAGTCATGGTCTTCCTTAATTTGGTCCACGATCGAAATAATTTCTTGTCGGCCCTTAGGGTCCAACATAGCCGTGGCTTCATCAAGTATAATGACTTGCGGACGAAGGGCAATCACAGATGCAACCGCCACTCTTTGCTTTTGTCCACCAGATAAGCGTGCCGGCTCCTTATCTATAAATTCAGACATCCGGACTAAATCTAGAGCTTCCTTAACCCGGTCCACCATTTCCTCCCGTGGCACACCCCGGTTTTCCATACCAAAAGCCACGTCGTCTTCTACCGTAGAACCCACAAATTGATTATCAGGATTTTGGAAAACCATGCCGACGGCTTGACGAATATCCCAAACAGTCTCGGCATTTAATTCTTTACCGTCAACGATAATCTGACCAGAGTCGGGAACCAAAAGGCCATTTATCATCTTAGCTAAGGTTGATTTACCTGAGCCATTGGGACCAATGATGGCAATCCATTCGCCTTTTTTTATTTCTAATGAAACATCTTTAAGTACCTGGCTTTCACTCATCGGATAGTGAAAATTCAAGTCTTTTATTTCAATAATATTCTCAGACATTATTTCCTCCTGTTATTTTCCTTCATAGCTAAGGCCAAAACCGAAGTTATGATTTTAGCTATAAAAAAAAACACTTACGATGATAGCACAGGGTTAGCAAGAATTACCTTGCTAACCAAACATTATTGAATCTATTATATCAATAAGCGTGCTACAGAGCTAGACTAATAGAAATTAATCATAACACTCTCCATCATAAAGTGATTTCTACTCATTAATGAAATCAACTATACTAATTCGATAATTGCCATAGGGGCAGCGTCACCACGTCTTGGTGATGTTTTAAGAATACGAGTATAACCACCATTACGGTCAGCATAACGTGGTCCATAAACATCAAACAAACGGTGTAATACGCGTTCAACCACTACTTGGTCATCTTCGATGCGGGCATCAGCAATTTCATTGCGTAAGAAAGCAGCTGCTTGACGACGGCTTGCTAAGTCACCTTTTTTAGCTAAAGTAATCATTTTTTCAACTGATTTACGTACTTCTTTAGCACGGGTTTCAGTAGTAACAATACGTTCATTGATGATCACATCTGTCGTTAAGTCGCGTAACATCGCTTTACGTTGCGCACTTTTTCTACCTAATTTACGGTATCCCATGTGTCAATCCTCCTTCTTAAAAATATCCTAATCTTCGTCTCTTAAGCCAAGGCCTAAGTCGTTTAATTTATTTTTTACTTCAGTTAATGATTTACGGCCCAAGTTTCGAACCTTCATCATTTCAGCCTCTGTCTTATTCGTTAATTCTTGAATTGTATTAATACCAGCCCGTTTCAAGCAGTTATAAGACCGTACGGATAAGTCTAACTCTTCAATGGTCATGACTAATACTTTTTCTTTTTCAGTTTCTTCTTTTTCGACCATGATTTCTACATCTCTAGCTTCTTCATTAAGATCTACAAATACATTTAGATATTCGATCAAGATTTTAGCTGCTAAACTTAACGATTTTTCAGGGCTGATTGATCCATCTGTCCAAATATCAAGGGTTAATTTGTCACAAATATTTTGTTGACCAATCCGAGTATTCTCAACTTGGTAATTAACTTTCTTGACAGGTGTATAGATGGAGTCAATTGGCAATACGCCAATCGTTGTATCATCTGATTTATTAAAATCACTACGAACATAACCGCGTCCTGTGGATGCATTTAATAACATCTTGATTTCAGCACCTTCAGCAAGGGTACAGATTTCAAGTTCAGGATTTAAGATTTGAACGTCATTATCATGAATAATATCAGCAGCTGTCACGATTTTAGGACCTACTGCATTTAATTCTAAGACCTTGTCTTCTTCAGTATATAACTTCAAAGCTAGGTTCTTAATATTTAAGATAATAGTAGGTACATCTTCAACAACACCGTCAATGGTTGCAAACTCATGGACAACACCATCAATTTGAATGCTTGTTACGGCTGCTCCTGGTAATGAAGATAATAAAATACGACGTAATGAGTTTCCAAGGGTTGTTCCGTATCCACGTTCAAGTGGTTCAATAACGATCTTACCGTATTTTTCATCGTCACTCACTTGAATAGTAGTAATTTCTGGTTTTTCAATTTCGATCATGGTGATAATTTTCCCCTTTCAAAACGTTTGTTTCAATGATAAGAGTGCGTTCAAATTAATGAAGTGATAATTATCATTAGACACGGCGACGTTTTGGAGGACGACAACCGTTATGTGGGATTGGTGTTACGTCACGGATGGCAGTAACATCTAAACCAGTAGCTTGTAATGAACGGATAGCAGATTCACGACCTGAACCTGGTCCTTTAACAGCTACTTCTACAGATTTCATTCCATGTTCCATTGCGCCTTTGGCAGCAACTTCAGATGCCATTTGAGCAGCGTATGGAGTAGATTTACGTGAACCACGGAAACCTAATGAACCAGCGGAAGACCAAGAAATAGCATTTCCGTTTTCATCTGTGATCATAACAATTGTATTGTTAAAGGTTGAACGAATATGTGCAATTCCTTTTTCTACATTTTTCTTGACACGACGGCGTCTACGCGCATTTTGTCTTTTAGCCATTTGTGAATACCTCCTTTATTAATTATTATTTTTTGCCTGCAAGTGATTTTTTAGGTCCCTTACGAGTACGGGCATTGTTCTTTGTGTTTTGTCCACGAACTGGTAAACCACGACGATGGCGTAAGCCACGGTATGATCCGATTTCTTGAAGACGTTTAATGTCCATCCGGATATCACGGCGTAAGTCACCTTCAACCTTGATACCATCAATGATTTGACGGATACGGTCTAATTCTTCGTTAGTGAGGTCTTTGACACGAGTGTCTTCGCTCACGTTTGCTTCTGCTAAAATATTTTGAGCGGTTTTTTTACCAATACCAAAAATATATGTTAATGAGATAACAACACGTTTGTCACGTGGGATATCGACACCAGCAATACGAGCCATAAATCTATTTCCCTCCTTTATATATTATCCTTGACGTTGTTTATGTTTAGGATTTTCGCAAATCACCATAACTTTACCGTTACGACGGATAACTTTACATTTTTCACACATTGGTTTTACAGATGCTCTAACTTTCATTTTATTCCCTCCTCATTCAACTTAGGATTATTTGAAACGATACGTAATACGACCTTTAGTTAAATCATAAGGAGACATTTCGACTGTAACTTTATCTCCTGGTAATATACGAATATAATTCATACGGATTTTACCTGAAACATGAGCTAAAATCTCATGACCATTTTCTAATTCAACTTGGAACATCGCATTGGGTAAGGTTTCAAGAACTGTACCTTCAACTTCAATCATATCATCTTTAGCCATATGGGTTACCTCCTCAATAATACCAGTATAGATAAGTTATCTAGTGACTGTTTACTCACCTAATATGTCACGAATATGTCTGTAAACGACTTCGATGTCTTCTTGACCATTGACTTCATGTAAGATACCTTCTTGGCGGTAGTGGTCTAAAATTGGGCTAATTGAATCCATTTGTAATTGAATCCGGTGACTAACCTTTTCAGGTTTGTCATCTTCCCGTTGATAGAAATCACTGGCACCGCAATTATCGCAAACACCATCTACTTTAGGTGGGTTGTATAATTTATGATAGGTTGCTCCACATGAGCGACAAATAATACGGCCACTCAAGCGTTCTTTTAAGACTTCTGGATCGACCTTGATATAAATCACGGCATCCAAGCTTGAGTTAATATCTTTAAGATTAGCTTCAAGGGCTTGGGCTTGATTTAAGGTTCTTGGATAACCATCAAGCATAAAGCCATTGGCTTTAACATCACTTTGTGCTAAACGTTCTTTTACCAAATTATTGGTAATTTCATCAGGGACTAAATTACCTGCATCAGTAAAGGCTTGAGCTTGTTTTCCTAATTCAGTTTGATTCTTAATTGCTTCCCGGAAAATATCACCGGTAGCGATATGAATCATATCGTAATCACGGGAAATCATTTCGCTTTGTGTTCCTTTACCTGCACCTGGTAGACCCATTAATAGAATATTCATTCTCATCCATCCTTATCTCATTGACTTCGTTCTATTGATATAAGAATCCTTTATAACGACGTGTGGTAACCCGACCTTCAATTTGCTTAGCTGTTTCAATCCCAACCCCAACAACGATTAACAAACTTGTACCTGACAAGGATAAATTCATTGGAATTTTATAGAAGAAACCAATCACAATTGGAAGAACCGCAATAATGGTTAAGTATAAAGATCCTACGCCACTTAATCGGTTAATTAAGCTAGTAATGTAGTTTTCAGTATCTTTACCAGGGCGTACACTTGGAATATAACCACTTTGTTTTTGCAGATTTTCTGCCACTTTTTCTGGATTTACTTGCACTAATGAATAGAAGTAAGTAAAGGCAATTAAGAGAATGGTATAGAAAATTGCACCATAGGGATGTTGTAAATTAAAGACTTTCATAAAGAATTTAAGAACCGGTCCTGCCTTCTCAGTATTCATAAATGAGAAAATCATTTGCGGCGTTGTAATGAAAGATGACGCAAAGATAACAGGAATTACACCAGCTGAGTTAATTTTTAGTGGGAGATGGGCAGTTGTATTGGTACCAGACACCTTTTTAGCATGGTGGATGGGTAACCGTCTTTGCCCGCGTTCCATGATGACAACTACAACAATTGAAATAAAAATTGCTAAAACAATTAATGCTAAAACAATTAAATTCTGTTGTAACTTATCACCTGCACCGACAATGCTTGATTCATAGTAAGAGTAAAAGTCCTTCGGTACTTGTGCCACAATCCCCGCAAAGATTATCATGGACACACCATTACCAACCCCATGACGGGTAATCATTTCCCCTAACCAGACCAATAACATTGATCCAGCCGTTAAAATGATTGCGATGGTCACATAGGTTGCTGTTGAAGGATTTTTAACTAAGCCTAAACCTGACAATTGGTTGAAACCAAAGGATAAGCCAAGGGCTTGGGCAAAACCTAAAACTATTGCTGTATAGGTTGTTGCTTGGTTTAATTTGCGTCGGCCAACCTCACCTTGCTTAGCCCACTCAGTAAACTTAGGTACTAAGTCCATTTGTAAAAGTTGGATTACAATCGAACTAGTGATATAAGGGGAAACCCCTAAAGCAAATAAAGAATATTTCTTTAAGGCTCCACCACCAAAGGTATTAAGTAAAGCGAGTACCCCAGTATTGGATAATTCAGAAATAGCTGAAGCATCCACACCAGGAACTGGGATATGAGATCCTAGACGGAAGATTGCAAAAATAAACAAAGTATAGAGTAGTCGTTTGCGGACGTCCTTACTGGATAAAGCATTTTTAATGAAGGTAAACATTAAATCACCTCTATTGATCCACCAGCGGCTGTAATAGCTTCTTCAGCAGTTTTTGAAAACTTAGCAGCTTGAACAGTTAACTTTTTAGTTAATTCGCCATTACCTAAGATTTTCACACCTGATAATTCTTTTTTAACGATTCCTTCTTCAACTAATAATGCAGGTGTAACGGTAGTTCCATCTTCAAATTTGTTTAAAGATTCTACATTTACAATAGCATAGTCTTTACGGTTAATGTTATTGAAACCACGTTTTGGTAAACGGCGGAATAATTGAGTTTGTCCACCTTCAAAACCTAAACGTACATTTCCACCAGAACGTTGTTTTTGTCCTTTTTGACCGCGTCCAGCAGTTTTACCATTACCAGACCCTTGGCCACGTCCAACACGGTTACGTTCTTTACGAGAACCTTCAGCAGGTTGTAAAGTATGAAGTTTCATGTTTGTTGGCACCTCCTTGTATATTCAGTATATAATTTATGCTTCCTTAACTTCAACTAAATGGCTGATTGATTTTAACATATTGCGAACTTGTTCGCTGTCTGCTTTAACAACCACACGATTTGGCCGAGTTAAGCCTAAAGATTTTGCAGTATCTACTTGGTTTTTAGGACGACCAAATAAGCTTTTAGTTAATTTAATTTCTAAATTTGCCATCTTAGGGTCCTCCTTAGCCTAAAATTTCTTCAACTGATTTGCCACGTAATTTGGCAACTGCTTCTGCTTCTTTTAAGTTTTTCAAACCTTCGATTGTTGCTGTGATCATGTTAATTGGGGTGTTAGAGCCCAATGATTTACTAGTAACATCAGCGATACCAGCTAATTCGACAACGGCACGAACAGGTCCACCTGCAGCAACTCCAGAACCGGCAACAGCTGGTTTTAATAACACACGGCCGCCACAGAATTCTCCAATCACTTCATGAGGGATTGTGGTACCGGTACGAGGTACGGCAATTAAGTGTTTCTTAGCATCTTCGATGGCTTTACGGATTGCTTCTGGTACTTCTTGTGCTTTACCAGTTCCGAAACCAACGTGACCATCTTTATCGCCAACTACAACAAGTGCAGAGAAGCGTAAACGACGACCACCCTTAACAACTTTAGTGACACGGTTAATCGCTACTACGCGATCTTCGATCTCACCTAAAGAATTTGGATTGATATAGTCCATTAATTGGTTTCCTCCTTCTATTAAAATTCTAGTCCATTTTCACGGGCTGCTTCAGCTAAAGCTTTCACACGACCATGATAAATGTAACCACCGCGGTCAAACACAACTTTTTTATGACCTGCAGCAACAGCACGTTCTGCAACTAATTTACCCACTTCAGTGGCTTGTTCAGTTTTAGTTCCGGCTTTAAAGTCTTTTTCATTACTAGAGGCACTAACTAGCGTCACACCCGCTACGTCATCAATTAATTGAGCGTAGATGTTTGTATTTGAACGAAATACATTTAAGCGTGGGCACTCAGCAGTACCAGAGATTTTATTTCTTACACGTTGATGTCTTTTTTGACGAGTCTTGTTTTTATCTGGTTTAGTAATCATTTTGTCACCTCTTTAAGTTTTTTAAGCAAAACAGAATAAGTAGTCGAGAACTATTTACCTGTTTTACCTTCTTTACGACGAACATATTCATCCACGTAACGAATACCTTTACCTTTATATGGTTCTGGTGGACGTACTTCACGGATTTGGGCAGCTACTTGGCCAACATGTTCTTTTGAAATACCAGAAACGGTAATTTCTGTATTTGAAGGGACTTCAAATTCGATATCGCCTTCTGCTTCAAATTCAACTGGGTGAGAAAGGCCTACGTTTAGGACTAATTTCTTACCTTGCAATTGAGCACGATATCCAACCCCAATTAATTGAAGTTGTTTCTTGAAGCCATTTGTTACGCCATCAATCATATTTGATACTAATGAACGAGTAGTACCGTGTAATGAACGGTTTAACTTGTTGTCATCAGGTCGTGTAAATGAAATTTGGCTTTCTTCGATATTTAAGTCAATGTTTGGGTGTAACTCGCGGGTTAATTCCCCTTTAGGGCCTTTGACTGTGATTGCGTGGCCATCTAAATTTACGGTTACGCCTGCTGGAATTTCTACTGGGTTTTTACCAATACGACTCACAGATCGCACCTCCTTGTAATTTATCTAATAATTAGTGGCTTACCATACGTAAGCAATCACTTCGCCGCCAATACCTGCTTGACGAGCTTTTTTATCAGTCATAACGCCATTTGATGTAGTAATGATGGCAATTCCTAAACCATTTAATACTTTAGGAAGTTGTTCAGCATTCACATAGTGACGTAAACCTGGTTTTGAAATACGTTTGATACCTGAGATAACTTTTTCATCATTTTTACCATATTTTAAGGTTAAGGTAATTACGTTTTGTTTGTTATCTTCTGCGACTTCAAATTTTTTGATGAATCCTTCTTCTTTTAAGATTTCTGCAATCGCTAGTTTAGCTTTTGAAGAAGGTGCAGAAACGGTTGCATGTCCTTGTGCATTAGCATTACGGATACGAGTTAGGAAATCTGCAATTGGATCTGTCATAACCATAGGTGTTTTACCTCCTTATTTCTTCTTAATTTCGAGTATTTTACCAGCTTGCTTTTTTAACGCCAGGAATTTGGCCTTTATAAGCTAGTTCACGGAAGCAAACACGGCATAGTCTAAATTTACGATAAACTGAATGTGGACGGCCACAACGTTCGCAACGAGTATATTCTTGAACTGGGAATTTTGCTTTACGTTGATTCTTTTCGATCATTGATTTCTTAGCCAATTATATTCGCCTCCTTCTTATTTTCTAAATGGCATGCCTAATTCTTTTAATAAGGCATATGATTCTTCATCTGAGTTAGCAGTAGTTACGATAACAATATCCATACCACGTACTTTATCAACATTATCAATGTTAACTTCAGGGAAGATTAATTGTTCTCTAACACCTAAAGTGTAGTTTCCACGACCATCAAAGGCTTTGTTTGAGACACCTTGGAAGTCACGAACCCGTGGTAATGATACTGAAATTAGTTTGTCTAAAAATTCATACATTTTTTGACCACGTAAGGTAACTTTAGCACCAATTGGCATTCCTTCACGTAAGCGGAATCCTGCGATTGATTTCTTCGCTTTAGTGATCACTGGTTTTTGACCAGAAATTAAAGTTAATTCGTCAACGGCTTTGTCTAAGTTCTTAGCATTAGATGTAGCATCGCCGACACCCATGTTAATGACGATTTTTTCGATTTTAGGAACTTGCATCACTGATGTATAGTTGAATTGTTCGACTAATTTAGGTGTTACTTCGTTGTTAAATTTTGTTTTTAAACGGCTTTCCATGTGGATAAATCCTCCTTCCCTGATTATTTAATAACTTCGTTAGATTTAGTTGACACACGCACTTTTTTGCCATCTTCAACACGGTAAGTTACCCGAGTAACTTCACCGGTCTTAGGATCAACAAGTTGTACATTTGAGGCATGAAGCGGAGCTTCAACTTCAACGATACCACCGGTTGATAATTGCGTAGGTTTTTGGTGTTTTTTGACAATGTTAATGCCTTCAACCACAACTTTATCTTCTTTAGGTAAGGTTTTTAGGACTGTGCCTTCTTTGCCTTTATCTTTACCAGCAATAACTTTTACTTTGTCGCCAGATTTAATACGCATTATGTATCCTCCTTCGTTATTTGATTACAGAACTTCTGGAGCTAATGAGACGATCCGCATATAGTTATTGTCACGTAGTTCACGGGCTACAGGTCCGAAAATACGAGTTCCACGAGGGGTTTTATCATCACGGATAATGACACATGCATTTTCATCAAATTTGATGTATGAACCATCTTTACGACGAGCACCTGATTTTGTTCTAACGATAACTGCTTTTACGACATCGCCTTTTTTGACAACTCCACCTGGTGTTGCTTGTTTAACCGTTGCAACAATCACATCACCAATGTTAGCGGTCTTACGTCCTGAACCTCCAAGTACTTTAATAGTTAATACTTCACGGGCACCTGAGTTGTCAGCAACTTTTAATCGACTTTCTGATTGAATCACTTGGTTATCCTCCTTCCGAGTAGACTAGATTGATTAGATAATAACTGCTTCTTCTACAATCTCAACTAAACGGAAGCGTTTCGTTTTAGATAATGGACGAGTTTCCATAATACGAACGATATCGCCTTCTTTGGCTTGATTGTTTTCATCATGGGCAGTATATTTCTTAGAATATTTCATTTGTTTGCCTAATTTTGGATGTTTTTTCCGAGTTTCAACGACAACAGTGATTGTTTTGTCATTTTTTGCGGATAAGACACGTCCTTGATAGACCTTACGTTGATTACGTTCTTCACTCATTACTTATAATACCTCCTTTGCCTTATTTGCCAGACAATTCTTGCTCGCGCATTACAGTTTTAATACGTGCAATTGATTTGCGAACTTGTTTGAGTTGAGCAGTGTTTTCTAATTGTCCTGTTGCTAATTGGAATCGAAGGTTAAATAATTCTTTTTTAAATTCTTTTTCTTTGGCTACCATTTCTTCAGTAGTCAATTCTCTAATTTCTTTAATTTGCATTCGATTCACCACCATATTCTTCACGTTTTACAAATTTAGTCTTGACAGGTAATTTGTGTGACGCTAAGCGGAATGCTTCACGTGCCACTTCTTCAGGCACACCATCAATTTCAAACATGATTTTGCCACGTTTTACTGGTGCAACCCATCCTTCAGGAGCCCCTTTACCAGAACCCATCCGGACACCGATTGGTTTAGATGTATATGATTTATGAGGGAAAATCTTAATCCATACTTTCCCACCACGTTTCATATAACGGGTCATCGCGATACGGGCAGCTTCAATTTGACGGTTGGTGATCCATTTAGATTCGACGGCACGAAGACCATATGAACCAAAATCAACATTCTTACCACCTTTAGCTTCTCCGTTCATTTGACCACGGAATTCACGACGGTGTTTTACACGTTTTGGTACTAACATGCTTATTTCCCTCCTTTGCCAGAGTTTTCTTGACCTGGTAAGATTTCACCACGGCAAATCCAAACTTTAACGCCGATTTTACCATAAGTAGTGTCTGCTTCTTCCCAAGCGTAGTCAATATCTGAACGTAGAGTATGTAATGGAACGGTACCTTCACTATAGTGTTCAGTACGAGCCATATCTGCTCCGTTCAAACGACCTGATACTTGTGTTTTGATTCCTTGTGCGCCAGCGCGCATTACACGTTGGATAGCTTGTTTTTGTGCACGACGGAAAGCAACACGGTTTTCTAATTGTTGTGCAATATCTAAAGCAACTAACTTAGCGTCTAAGCTAGGTTCTTTGATTTCAACGATATTAATATGAACTTTCTTACCTGTTAATTTGCTTAAGTCGTTACGTAAAGTATCAACTTCAGCTCCACCTTTACCGATAACCATACCTGGTTTAGCAGTGTGGATTGATACGATAACTCGGTTAGCAGCGCGTTCAATTTGAATTTGAGAAACTGAGGCATCTGTTAGTTTACCGTATACATAGTTACGAATACGTAAATCTTCATGTAAGAAATCGGCATAGTTCTTGTTGTTAGCGAACCATTTAGCATCCCAGTCACGGATAATGCCGACACGCATTCCTATTGGATGTACTTTTTGACCCATATTATGCCTCCTCTTTTTCTGATACTACCACTGTAATGTGGCTGGTACGTTTATTGATTGCAGAAGCAGAACCTTTTGCCCGTGGACGGTACCGTTTTAGAGTTGGTCCTTCGTTGACATAAGCTTCGCTTACATACAAGTTTTCTAAATCTAAATCATAATTGTGTTCAGCGTTTGCGATAGCTGACATCAATACTTTTTCAACGACTGGAGAGCCAGCTTTTGGTGTGAATTTCAAAATTGCGATTGCTTCACCAACGCTTTTCCCTCTGATTAAGTCTACTACCAAACGCACTTTACGAGGGGCAATACGAACTGTTTTAGCCGTTGCTGTTGCAGAAGTAATTTGTTCTGACATGTGTTTCCCCTCCTTTATTAGCGTTTAGCGGTCTTTTTATCGTCCGCTGCGTGACCTTTATAGGTCCGTGTTGGAACGAATTCGCCTAATTTATGTCCGACCATATCTTCTTGGATATATACTGGCACATGTTTACGGCCATCATAAACTGCAATGGTTAAACCAATGAAGTTAGGGAAGATGGTTGAACGGCGAGACCAAGTTTTAATAACTGATTTCTTAGGACTATCTGCTTGAGCTTCTACTTTTTTCATGAGATGGCCATCGACAAAAGGCCCTTTCTTTAAACTACGACTCAAAAGTGTAGCCTCCCTTCATATTATGTACTACGGTCTATTTTTTACGACCACGAATGATTAACTTGCTAGATTTCTTACGTGGGTTACGTGTTTTAGTACCCATTGTTTTCTTGCCCCATGGTGACATTGGACTTGGACGACCAATTGGAGCGCGTCCTTCACCACCACCGTGTGGGTGATCGTTAGGGTTCATTACAGAACCACGGACAGTTGGACGAACAGATAACCATCTTGTCCGACCAGCTTTACCTAAGTTAATCAATTCATGTTGTTCGTTACCAACAGTTCCAATGGTTGCACGACAAGTTGAAAGAATCATACGAACTTCACCTGAAGCTAAACGAACTAAGGTATATTTACCTTCTTGCCCTAATACTTGGGCACTTGCTCCAGCAGAACGAACTAATTGTCCACCTTTACCAGGTTTTAATTCGATGTTGTGGATAAATGTACCGACCGGAATGTTAACCAATGGTAAGGCGTTACCGATTTGGATATCGGCGTTTTCACCAGATTCAATTTTTTGACCTACTTTAATGCCTTTAGGGGCAATAATATAAGCTTTCACACCGTCTTCATAATGAACTAATGCAATATTTGCAGAACGGTTTGGATCATATTCAACTGTTGCGATGGTTCCGATGACACCATCTTTGTTACGTTTGAAGTCAATCACACGGTAAGCACGTTTATGACCGCCACCGTGATGACGAACTGTGATTTTACCTTGACTATTACGGCCAGCATTTTGTTTTTTTGATTCTAGTAATGTTTTTTCAGGTTTGTTCGTTGTAATTTCTGAAAAATCATAACCAGTCATGTTACGACGACCGTTTGTAGTTGGTTTATAATGTTTAATCGCCACGCGTTTTCCCTCCTACTTTAAAGATTGTTTAAGAATTATTCTTCTTCAGCGCCTTCACCGAATAATTCGATGTCTGCGGATTCAGCTGTTAATGTTACAATTGCTTTTTTGTAACGACGGGTGAAACCTACGTAACGACCCATACGTTTCTTTTTAGCACGAACATTGACAGTATTTACTTGAGCAACTTTTACGCCTTCAAACATTGCTTCAACAGCTTGTTTGATAAGGTTTTTATTAGCACGACGATCAACTTCAAAAGTATATTTCTTGTCATCGATTGCTAACATTGATTGTTCAGTGATTACTGGACGTAAGATAACTTCTGAAAATTCCATTATGCTAATGCCTCCTCTACTGTTGCTAATGCTGCTTGAGTAATTAAGACCTTATCATAATTTACAACATCTAAGACATTGACATTACCTTGGTCGATTACTTTCACATTTGGAATATTACGAGCAGCTCTGAAGACTGCTTCATTGTTATCTTCTAAGACAAGTAATACTTTGCGGTTCAAATCTAAGTTAGATAAGATTGCTTTGAATTCTTTAGTCTTAGTAGCTTCTAATTGGTCAACTACAACAAATTCGTTATCAATCACTTTTTGTGATAAGGCTGAACGAATTGCTAAGCGACGCATCTTTTTAGGTAATTTATAACTGTATGAACGAGGTGTTGGGCCGAATACTGTTCCGCCACCAACCCATTGTGGTGATCTGATTGAACCTTGACGGGCACGACCTGTACCTTTTTGTCTCCAAGGTTTACGTCCACCGCCGCGTACAGCAGAACGGTTTTTCACTGCGTGAGTACCTTGACGTTGAGAAGCTCTTTGCATGATAACTGCATCAACAACTACGCTTTGGTTTGGTTCAATCCCGAAGATTGCATCATTTAATTCAATTTCTCCTGCATTGCTGCCATCTTGTTTAAATAATGTTACTTTTGCCATTCTCTCGTTCCTCCTCTCTTAATTAATTGCTTTTAACTGCAGTTCTGATTTCTACTAAAGATTTTTTAGGTCCTGGGACGTTTCCTTTAATCAAGATTAAGTTGTCTTCAGCTACAACTGCTACAACTTCAAGATTTTGGATTGTTACTTGTTCGCCACCGGTTTGACCTGGTAGGTTTTTGCCTTTGAATACTTTAGAAGCATCTGACGCCATACCCATTGAACCAGGACGACGGTGGTAACGAGAACCGTGAGCCATAGGTCCACGAGATTGTCCGTGGCGCTTGATGGCACCTTGGAATCCTTTACCTTTAGATGTACCCGTTACATCAATGATGTCACCGGCTTCGAAAGTTTCTACTGTGATTTCTTGTCCTACTTCAAATGATCCTAGCTCAACATTACGAAACTCGCGAATGAAGCGCTTAGGAGTAGCATTTGCTTTTGCTACATGACCTTTATGTGGTTTTGTGGCTAACACTTCGCGTTTGTCTTGGTAACCTAATTGAACTGCTTCGTAACCATCGTTTTCAAGTGATTTAACTTGTAAAACAACGTTTGGAGTAGCTTCAACAACTGTTACAGGGATTAATTCTCCGTTTTCAGTGAAGTATTGAGTCATACCGACTTTTTTTCCTAAGATTCCTTTGGTCATGAGTACACCTCCATTTTTTAATTTTTATAATTTAATTTCTACGTCAACGCCACTTGGTAAATCTAATTTCATCAAAGCATCTACTGTTTTAGCAGTTGGATCAATGATATCGATTAAACGTTTGTGGGTACGCATTTCGAATTGTTCACGTGAATCTTTGTATTTATGTGGTGAACGGATAACTGTATAGACTGAACGTTCTGTTGGTAACGGAATTGGTCCAGCTGTTTTAGCTCCAGTTCTTTGCGCAGATTCTACGATTTTATTCGCTGATACATCCAAAGCACGATGTTCATATGCTTTCAAACGAATCCGAATTTTTTGTTTTGCCATGTGTTTTCCTCCTTCGTCATTCATCTTATTATGACTTGCTCCACAAGAATTACCGTCACATCCGTTCAATGGCAACTCAACCGGGTGTGTCGCAACCTCTCGTTTCAACGCTTCCCCTCACTCATTTCTGGGGGGTATGCACTAATTTAGGGCATAGCAATCCCTTTTTTAAGGCACAAAGAGTATTATAGCGAACAAATCCGCCATATGCAAGGCTTTTCCCTCACTTTATTAAAGTTTTTCTATGAAAACCTTTTATTTTTATTTTCTTGGTTTTGACCCTCAATTACATGCTTAAATTTTTCTTCTATACTTACATTTAATAAAGTTCGTGTTTGATTAGACTATAAAAAAAGAGAGCAGGCAAGAAGTAGAAAATCTGTGGTTTTCTACTTCTTGCCTGCCCAGCGCACTCTTGACTAGGATGGAACAAGTCGCATTGCGACGCCGTTTCCATCCAGTCAACTCCTCCGTGACATCATTCTTATTTTAATATAAACTAGCGGAGCTGGGCATGTTTGCCTAGCCCCTTGTTTCATTTATGAAATTAACGTGTGAAATCAATCCGTTTAGATAGAGGGTACATGAAGATAGCCCCTAAAGCTAAAGAACCTAATTCAATCACAACTTGTGAGATATAAAGCGGCCAGAAGGCATCGCCTGATCCTAGCATGATAATCATTAAAGTGATGGTAAACATCGATAATGAGAAAACAATTGCTAAAATCGCATATTTCACTAACATCGGATCGCCTTTAAAACCTGCTTTTTGAGCCCAAGTCGCAGCTTTTTCCGCTAAGTATTTACCAATAAATAGGAAGACTAAGGATGACAGTGACCCAATCACCATATCCCAAATACCATAAGCAAAGTAGTTAACGATAAAAACACCCACCGTAATGGCGTAAATATGCCGTTTATTGTAGAGGGCCAAGAAGTTTAGTCCTTCTGAAATCCGAAAACCTGGTCCAAAAGCCAGTGGGGCTAAGAGAAAGGTTAAGACGACATAGAGGGCTGAAACAACCGCCATAAGGGTCATATCGTGGGCTTTAGAGTTTACAGACTGTCCTTGATGATTCATTTTTATCCGCTCCTTTGTAGGTCAGTTTCCTGCCTAGTAGTCTACTATGGCCAAAGGACAAAGAGTGGTACTCCACTGAAGTGCCATAGCTATCTTAATTAAGACTTATCAATCTTACCGAAATAGAGCTGAAGTTTCAAGCCTTTTTAGCCAAAAATCACTCATCCTACCGGCTAATTATACTTGACCGACTAGCGAAACTAAAAAAACTGGTCAAAAAAATGAGCCTGGTCAACTATTTAACATAGCCAACCAAGCCCATATAATTATTTGATTTAATTCCTTGACAATTTATGCCTATAACAGAGAATGATCTTCTTTCTTTTCTTCCTCTTCCATGGCTTTAGACGCTTTTTCTAATTGCTTAGCCGCAAAGTCACGGCCACCTAAACCAAAGGCCAGCGCAATTGCAATGCCCACAGAACCGAGGACAATCATAAAGGCTGTATTAACAATCGTTTGAGCAATTTGTAATTGTTCTAGAATCATAAAGGCACCCACAATAATAATTGAATAGCGAACAAATTCGCCAGCTAGATTATTACCAGTGGCCTTAGCCACGAAATTAGCAAAGATATTACCACCTATAAGAGCAATACCTAAAATAATTAAGGCAGATAGGACTAAAGGTAAGTAGGCAATAATACTTTCACCAATCGTATTTAAGACTTCAAGCTTAAGCACATTGATTGCTTCTACAATAAAGAAGAGGACAATTACGCCACGGAGAATTCCTGCTGTTAAGCCAGAAATTGAAACATCTGATTCTTGCGAGTTAAAGTTGAGATACTTAGAATATTTATTAATCCCAGTGGTTGCTAACAAGTTTTCAACCAGGTCCCCGACCAACTTAGCAATAAAACCACCAATAATTAATAGGACAGCTGCTGTAATAATATTAGGAATAGCTGCTAAAATAGAATTGAGCATGCTAATAATTGGGACAGAAATCGATTGGATACCCAAGGTCTCCAAGGCTACCGTAAGAATTGGGACAAACAATAAAATGTAAATAATCGTAGCAACTACTTCGGCGACTTGTTGGTCATCTACATCCATTTGACCAGTTTGGCCAGTCATCTTGGCATACCACTTATCAATATTTAAACCGGATAGTAAATTTTTGATTAAGCGACGAACGAACTTACAGAAAAATGCACCCACCACTAAAATTAAGATGGCCAAGACAATATTAGGAATATAGTTGAAGAACTTATTAAACATATTAACAATCGGATCCATCACTCCACCCACATTTAAACCATTTAAAATGGCTGGTAAGAAGAATAAGATTACTAGAAAATAAACAATGGAGCCAATAGTGTCTAGGAATGTTTTACCTTCCTCATCGTTTTTAGCAATTCCCCATTTTTCTAAGCGATCAGAAAATCCAATCTTCTCTAGACCTTTAATAATTAAACTCTTTAAAGCCCAAGCAATAATTAAGGCTAAGATAAGCATTAACAAAGCCCCTAAAACCCCTGGAACAGCTGACATAATAGAATCAAAAAACTTTTGATAATTCATTAAAGCATCCTCCTATCTTTTATTATAATTCCACAAATAATTGTAACATATTTGTTATAATTACTAAAATGATAACTGTTTACCTCTCATTTTAAACTATTTACCGGAATATACTAACTACTTACGTTTCGTACATATCGTTGTAATAACAAAGCAAGAGATACATCACAAAACCTCCCCCGTCTAGTAGATAAAAAACATGACTTTTAAGACTATTGAGATAAATTAAGATTAATATGACTACTGTCGCGGAAATTAAGCGTTTAAGCCAGCGACCTGGTAGTTCTTGGTAATATAGCTAGGATAAACGGAGTAAAAAGATAAGGGGTGAAAAGACAACCATCATTAGCAATAAAACTTTGGGGTGCTTCCCCAGTAAATACTGCCAACGTTGATTCACCATTTCTTCGTCTAGACCTAAATACTGCTTAAGCTGACTATAGCCTAAAAAGCTCGTTGCGCACCCAAGGCAAGGGTTTTTATAGAATTTGAGCACAAAAAAACACCCCGAAGGGTGTTTTGATTAATCAACTAATTATGCAAGGATTGTAGTTACAGTACCTGCACCTACAGTACGTCCACCTTCACGAATTGAGAAACGAGTTCCTTCTTCGATAGCGATTGGGTGAATTAATTCAACTTCCATAGTTACATTATCACCAGGCATTACCATTTCAGTACCTTCTGGTAATTCTACAACACCAGTTACGTCAGTTGTACGGAAGTAGAATTGAGGACGGTAGTTAGAGAAGAATGGAGTATGACGTCCACCTTCTTCTTTTGATAATACATAAACTTCAGCTTTGAATTTAGTATGTGGAGTAATAGATCCAGGAGCTGCTAATACTTGACCACGTTCGATATCTTCACGAGTAACACCACGTAATAAAGCACCAATGTTATCCCCTGCTTCAGCAAAGTCTAACATCTTACGGAACATTTCAACACCAGTTACAGTAGTTTTCTTAGTTTCATCGTGGATACCAACGATTTCAACTTCGTCACCAACTTTAACTTGACCACGTTCAACACGGCCAGTTGCAACAGTACCACGACCAGTGATTGAGAACACGTCTTCGACTGGCATCATGAATGGTTTGTCAGTTTCACGTTGTGGTTCTGGAATATATTCATCAACTGCAGCCATTAATTCCATGATTTTTTCTTCTTGAGCTTCGTCACCTTCTAAGGCTTTCAAAGCAGAACCAGCGATTACAGGGATATCATCTCCTGGGTAATCGTATTCAGATAGTAAATCACGAACTTCTAATTCAACTAATTCTAGTAATTCTTCGTCGTCCACTTGGTCAACTTTGTTTAAGAATACTACGAAGTAAGGAACACCTACTTGACGTGATAACAAGATATGTTCACGAGTTTGAGGCATTGGACCATCAGCAGCAGATACTACTAAGATAGCGCCGTCCATTTGAGCAGCACCAGTGATCATGTTTTTAACGTAGTCCGCGTGTCCTGGAGCGTCGATATGAGCGTAGTGACGGTTTTCAGTTTCATACTCGATATGAGAAGTATTGATTGTGATTCCACGTTCTTTTTCTTCTGGTGCGTTATCGATTGAAGCATAATCTTTAGCTTCACCAAAACCGTGTTTTGCTAATACAGTTGCGATCGCAGCTGATAAAGTTGTTTTACCGTGGTCAACGTGGCCTAATGTACCAATGTTAACATGGGGTTTCGTACGTTCGTATTTTTCTTTTGACATTCTTATTCCTCCTAATAATTGGATAATAGATTCAATAAACACCTATCAAAGTTAATTATAGCGTGTCTTGTTAGGGATTTCAACAATATAATCCCTAACAAATCAGCTAGTTTCTAACAAATTAATTGCCAGAATGTTTTTTGATAATTTCTTCTTGGATAGATTTAGGAACTGCTTCATAGTGGTCAAATTGCATAGAGAAAGTACCACGTCCTTGAGTAGAAGAACGTAAGGTAGTTGCATATCCAAACATTTCTGATAATGGAATGAAACCTTTCACGATTTGCGCATTACCACGCATAGTTGTTCCTTCAACACGTCCACGACGAGAGTTTACGTGTCCCATTACATCCCCTAAATATTCTTCAGGAACTGTAATTTCTACCGCCATCATAGGTTCCAAGATGGTTGGTTGAGCTTTCTTAGCAGCTTCACGTAAGGCTAATGAAGCAGCTACCTTGAAGGCCGTTTCAGATGAATCGACATCATGGTAAGAACCATCATATAATTTAGCTTTAACGTCTACTAATGGGTAACCAGCTAAGACACCATTTTCCATAGCATCTTTAAGTCCGGCTTCAACTGCTGGGATATATTCACGTGGTACCACACCACCGACGATTGCGTTTTCGAATTCGAAACCGCCACCTTCTTCGTTAGGTGTGAATTCAACCCAAACGTGACCATATTGACCTTTACCACCTGATTGACGAACGAATTTACCTTCAGCTTGACAAGCTTGACGGAAGGTTTCACGGTAAGATACTTGTGGCGCACCTACAGAGGCATTTACCTTGAATTCACGTTTCAAACGGTCAACAATGATATCCAAGTGAAGTTCACCCATACCGGCAATAATTGTTTGACCTGTTTCATGGTCAGTGGTTGCACGGAAGGTTGGATCTTCTTCAGCAAGTTTTGCTAAAGCTTGGGACATTTTATCTTGGTCAGCTTTTGAATCTGGTTCAATTGCTACGTTGATAACTGGTTCAGGGAATTCCATTGATTCTAGAATAACTGGTGTGTCTTCAGCACATAAAGTATCACCGGTACCGGTATCTTTCAAGCCAACAGCTGCGGCAATATCACCAGAAAATACTTCTGGGATTTCTTGACGGTGGTTGGCATGCATTTGAAGAATACGGCCGACACGTTCACGTTTGTCTTTACTTGCATTTAAGACATATGATCCAGCTTCAAGTGTACCTGAATACACACGGAAGAAGGTCAAACGACCTACGAATGGGTCAGTCATCACTTTGAAGGCTAAAGCCGCAAAAGCTTCTGAGTCATCCGCATGGTGAGCTATTTCTTCTTCTGTTCCTGGAACAGTACCAATAATTGGTGGTACGTCAGTTGGAGCAGGTAAGTAATCAATGACACCATCAAGCATTAATTGAACCCCTTTATTCTTGAAGGCTGATCCACAGAATACTGGGTAGAATTCAACAGATAGGGTAGCTTTACGGATAGCTTGTTTTAGACGGTCAACAGAAATTTCTTCACCGTCAAGGTACATCATCATTAATTCTTCATCATAATCAGCCACAGCTTCGATTAATGAGTCATGTAATTCTTCAGCTTTATCTTTTAAGTCAGCAGGAATTTCAATCTTATCAATTTGAGTTCCTAAATCATCAGCATATTGCCATGCTTCCATGGTTACTAAGTCGATAATACCTGTAAAGTTATCTTCAGCACCAATTGGTAATTGAACCGCATGGGCATTTGCTTGAAGACGATCATGGATAGAATCAACTGCATCTAAGAAGTTTGCGCCTAATTTATCCATCTTATTAACAAATACCACACGTGGTACATGATAAGTGGTAGCTTGACGCCAAACTGTTTCAGTTTGAGGTTCTACACCTGATTGCGCATCCAAAACAGTGACAGCACCATCGAGTACACGTAATGAACGTTCTACTTCAACCGTGAAGTCCACGTGCCCTGGGGTGTCGATAATGTTTACGCGATACCCTTTCCATTGTGCAGTTGTTGCTGCAGAAGTGATGGTAATTCCACGTTCTTGTTCTTGTTCCATCCAGTCCATTTGGGAAGCACCCTCATGAGTTTCCCCAATTTTGTGGATTCGACCGGTATAATACAAGATACGCTCAGTGGTCGTTGTTTTACCAGCATCAATATGAGCCATGATACCGATATTACGAGTGTTTTCAAGAGAAAATTCTCTTTTTGCCATCGGTTTTTACCCCTCTTTCATTTTTTGAGATTTCATTTACATCGTTTCTAGAGTGACAATACCATAGTTTGAAATAGATTACCAACGGTAATGTGCGAAAGCTTTGTTAGCTTCTGCCATTCTATGCATATCTTCACGTTGTTTCACTGATGCACCAGTATTATTAGCAGCATCCATTACTTCACGGGCAAATCTTAATTCCATAGATTTTTCACCACGTAAACGTGAATAGTTAACTAACCAACGTAATGCAAGTGTGACACGACGATCTGGACGAACCTCAACTGGGACTTGGTAGTTAGATCCCCCAACACGGCGGGCTTTAACTTCAAGTAATGGCATAATGTTTTCAATTGCTTGTTCGAAGACTTCTAATGGTTCATTCCCAGTTTCTTCACGGATAATGTCGAAAGCTGAGTATAAAATTTTAGAAGCTTTTCCACGTTTACCGTCTAACATAATACGGTTAATTGTACGAGTTACTAATTGTGAATTATAAATTGGATCTGGCAAAACTTCACGTTTTGGCGCTCTTCCTTTACGAGACATTCACTTTCCTCCCTTCATTTGTAAGTTAATCGAGTATATATTTATTTTTTGGCTTAGCCTTTAGGACGTTTTGCACCGTATTTAGAACGACTTTGTTTACGGTCGTTAACACCTGAAGTATCTAAAGCACCACGTACGATATGGTAACGTACCCCTGGTAAGTCTTTTACACGTCCACCACGAATAAGAACAACACTATGTTCTTGTAAGTTGTGGCCTTCACCTGGGATATAAGCAGTTACTTCCATCAAGTTTGATAAACGAACACGGGCATACTTACGTAAAGCAGAGTTCGGTTTCTTAGGTGTCATGGTTCCCACACGAGTACATACACCACGTTTTTGAGGTGACATAGTAGTGATTTGAGAACGTTTGAAACTGTTGTAACCAACGTTTAATGCTGGTGAATTTGATTTAGAAGTTTTGCTCTTACGAGGCTTTCTGATCAATTGATTAATTGTAGGCATTTATAGGTCCTCCTCTCCTAATTCCTAGTCCACACATCCAAGTGTGTCATATGTGATAAAAAGTTAGGCAACCCCCAAGGGATTGCTAGCATCAGGTGGTTTTAAAGCAGTCAGCACGACTGGTTATCAGGAATCTGACATTAAAACACCTTAAATAATTTAACACTAATAAAGACTGGGGTCAAGGAAAATATAAAAAAAGAAGCCTAAATATAGCTTCTTTTCTTAACTTATTTTGCATCGACATTTATATGGTTGTATTTTTCAGGTTCTTCCTCAAATTTACGTACCACATATGGGCAAGTCGCTTTAATCTTCTTACCTTCTTTATCCATTTCTTCCACCAAGCGGTCTAGCAATTGACCTGCAGCACCTTGGCCACGGAGTTCCGGTGAAACAAAAGTATGGTTAGCATCCACTACGTTTGCATCTGCAGTTACCGGAAAAGTAATTTCTGCAATCTTTTCCCCTGCTTCATTATATGAACGAATTGCTTGACCTTCACGAACTAATTCCATAATATTCCCTCCTTTTTCATGATTTTATTATATAATGGTTACTGCAACCTGCCAAGAAATTGGCTTGGTATCGTAATGTCAAAGGAGATGCTTATGTTATTAAGTCGTAAAAATACCTTAAATATTCAAAGTCTAAGAAAACAACTCGCTTCACTCACCCCTTCTGAAAATTATCAAGAAACAGAAGCCTTAATCGAGGAATTGTCGGACTATGTCCGACTCTATCAAGTTTATGAAGCTGCCCTAAACGAAGTCGCTACTAAATTAGAAAATCTCGATAATGAATTTCAAGTAAATTATAACCATAACCCGATCCACCATATTGAATCTCGTCTTAAAAGCTTTGAAAGTCTAGTTAATAAAGCACGTCGTTTTCAAGTTAAATTAAGTATTCCTAATTTAAAACGGGAAATTCTTGATATTGCGGGAATTCGAGTGATTACAAATTATGTCGAGGATATTTATCAATTGGAAAAACTCCTCCTACAACAACATGATATCTCCCTGTTGAAACGCAAGGATTATATTAAAAGCCCCAAAGCCTCTGGTTATCGTAGTTTACATATCGTTGTTTCTGTTCCCGTCTTCCTTTCAACCGGTGTCAATTATATGCCAGTTGAAATTCAAATCCGTACCATTTCCATGGATATGTGGGCTAGTTTGGAACATAAACTACGATATAAAAATGATGGTAATGAGAAAGTGGCCCAGTATGAGGATGAGTTACAAACTATCTCTGAGCGATTATTCGCGATAGACCAAGAAATGCAGACCATCTACCACGCAATTTCTTAACTTTTTATTTTTAAATTTAACTAGACAAATAGCCAAGCCCTTTTATGATAGGACTTGGCTATTTGTATTTTCAAAACCTAATTTATATGACAAATGTATTTTGTGATTATTATGTTTAATTAGCTTATGATCACCATGATTTCCCATATAAATTATCCCAATAAAAATTTAAAACATAAAAAAAGACTAGCCATCTGGCTAGTCAAGATATTTAATTATTTCTTAAAGTTGGGAACAGTAAAACATCACGAATTGACTGAGCATCAGTTAGGAGCATCGCCAAGCGGTCGACCCCAATTCCGATACCACCAGTAGGTGGCATACCATATTCAAGAGCTTCTAAGAAGTCATCATCCACAGGATGAGCTTCATCATTACCAGCATCTTTTTCAGCCATTTGCGCTTCAAACCGTTCTCTTTGATCGATTGGATCCGTTAACTCGGTAAAGGCATTGGCGTATTCATTACCAACAATGAATAATTCAAAGCGGTCAGTAAAGCGCGGATCTTCATCATTCTTACGAGCGAGTGGTGAAACTTCCACAGGATGTCCGTATACAAAAGTTGGTTGAATACATTTATCTTCACAGTATTCTTCAAAGAAGTTATTGATTACGTGACCTACCGTATTATCATGGTCATTTAATGGCACATGGTGTTCTTTGGCTAATGCTTTAGCTTCTTCAAAGGTCATTTCTTGCCAGAAATCAACCCCCGTATATTCCTTAATCATATCAACCATATGACGACGTGCCCATGGCGTTTCTAAATCAATTTTTTGACCCGCATAGTCAATCACGGTTTGACCAATGGCTTCTTTAGCAACTGTCCGGATCAGATTTTCCACTAGGTCCATGCAGTCTGTATACACAGAATAGGCCGTATAAATTTCAATGGTTGTAAATTCAGGGTTGTGAGTAGTATCAATTCCTTCATTCCGGAAGACCCTTCCCAATTCATAAACCTTTTCAAAGCCACCGACTACGAGACGTTTTAAATGGAGTTCAGTTGCAATCCGTAGATATAATTCCATATCTAAAGCATTATGATGGGTGATAAATGGCTTAGCAGTTGCCCCACCTGCTATATTATGTAAAACAGGGGTTTCAACTTCTAAGTAACCCAAGTCATCCAAATAACGCCGGATTTGCCGGATAATCATCGAACGATTGATGAAACGTTGACGACTGTCATCATTAGAAATCAAGTCCAGATAACGTTGACGATACCTTTGTTCCACATTGGTTAAGCCATGGAATTTATCTGGTAGCGGACGTAAAGCCTTAGTTAGAGGATAAAATTCTTCTGCGTGGACTGAAAGTTCACCGGTATTCGTCTTGAAAACATATCCTTTCACTCCAACAATATCGCCTAAGTCAGCTTGCTTGAACCAAAGATAACGGTCTTCGCCTATTGCATCCTTACGCACATAGATTTGGATTCGGCCAGCCATATCTTGAATATGGGCAAAACCAGCTTTACCTTTACCCCGTTTAGAGACTAAACGACCCGCAATAGCCACTTGAATTTTAACTTCATTTTCAAAATATTCTTTATCGTATTGATCATAACTTGAAATAAGTTCTTGTGATAAATGGCTCCGTTGGAAACCTGAATCGAAAGGTTTAGCGTCTTCCGCTGCAAATAATTCAGCCATTTTTTCACGACGAACAATTAATTGATCATTTAAATCTTCTACCTGTACTTCTTTTTCTTTATCTAACACCCATGTCACTCCTTATTCTGAAATACTCTATCATTAGCATTTAAACATATTTTCTATATTTTTACAATCGTTGACCGGCTTTGGACTTAAAATTATCCATTAATCCAAGTCTTCAGACCTCTGTTCAATTTCAGCAACCATAGCCTGTAAATCACTTTCACTAAATTGATAAACCTCATTACAATAATGACAGACCACTTCAGCGCCATGGTCTTCAGCAATAATCGTCTTGAGTTCTTGGCTTCCAATCATAGCTAGCCGATTACGGTAGTAGCCCTTGGAACAAGGGCAATGGAAGGAAAGGGCCTGCCGGTCTAATTCGCGGTAATTGCCTGCCCCTACTAAAATATCTGCTAGTTCTTCTAAAGATTTACCTTGGTCAATCAAATCAGAAAAACGTCCCAAGGCTTGTAGTCGGTCTTCCAAGGCAGTAATTGTCTCTTCACTGGCACCTGGTAAGACTTGTATCATAAAGCCCCCCGCGGCCAAGACCGATTCATCCGGGGCCACTAAGACAGATAAGCCAATAGCGGAAGGCGTTTGTTCAGATACAGCCATATAATAAGTAAAGTCTTCCCCCAATTCACCCGAAACCAAGGGGACTTGGCCGACATACGGTTCCAAAGAATCTTCGATCGTCTTCTTGACAATCAAGGTGCCGGGTAAACCTACCCCACCGGCTACATCAATTTTACCGGCCGCATTCAAAGGTAAAGCAACATGAGGCTGACTAGCAAAGCCCCGGACGCGGCCATCATTATAGGCTTCAGCCATAATCCGGCCAAGCGGACCTTGACCATCAACGACGACATTAAGTCGATCTTTTCCTTTTAAATTAGCCGCTAAAAGACTGGTCGCAATCAAGGTCCGACCAAGGGCTGCAGTCGCAGTTTGCCAAGTATCATGACGTTGATGGGCCTCTTCCACTGTTTCTGTTGCCTTGACCACAAAGAGTCTTACTTCTTGATTAAAGGCTAGCGCCTTCATTAATTGATCCGTCATTGGTCTTTCCTTTCTTTTGTCCCATGAAAAAACCGAACGGAAAAGCACAAGATGCTCTCTTTCGCTCGGTCCTTTTAAATTTAATTACAAATTAGGGTCTGAATCCACTGGTTTATCGGTTGGATTGATTTCAGATGCCCCTGGGGCTGCTCCAGCTTGACTTGGATCAGCTTCTTCTTGAGCTTTTTCCTTAGCTTCTTCAAAACTATCAGCCTTTTCTGGCTCTTGTTCTGCCTCTTCTTCATCTGAATCAAGTGGCATATGACCTGTTTCAAACAAGGATTTAATTTGACGTTTATCTAAGGTTTCAATTTCTAACAACTTGTTAGCAATGACATCTAATTGTTGACGGTGAGCTGTGATAATTTCGGTTGCATCTTGATGGGCTTCTTCCATAATACGACGCACTTCGTTATCAATCTCAAAGGCAATATTTTCAGAATAAGCCGCATGTTGACCGTACTGACGACCCGCAAACGGTTTGGAATCATCTTCGTATTGAACTGTACCCAACTTATCAGACATACCATATTCGGTTACCATTGACCGCACAATCGCAGTCGCTTGTTTAAAGTCTTGACTAGCCCCCGTTGATTTATGGTTAAAGACGATTTCTTCCGCTACACGACCACCTAATAGACCGACCACTTGTTCATATAATTCTTTATACGTCACAATATATTGGTCTTCCTTAGGTAACATAATAGCATAACCGCCCGCGCGTCCCCGCGGTACAATCGTTACTTTGTGGACAATCCGCGCATCAGATAAGACCATCCCTACAACCGTATGACCAGCTTCATGGAAAGCGACCGTCCGGCGTTGAGCTTGAGAAATTTGTTTATCAGCTTTAGCAGGACCTGCAATCACACGGTCGTGAGCCTCGTCAACATCTGCCGCAGTAATTTCTTTGCGGTTAAAACGCGCTGCAATTAAGGCGGATTCATTTAATAAGTTTTCAAGGTCAGCCCCAGAAAAGCCAGGTGTTTGTTGAGCAATCACTTTTAAATCTACATCTTTAGCTAATTTCTTATTGCGGGCATGGACGCGTAAAATAGCTTCCCGACCTTTAACATCAGGGTTACCCACGAGAATTTGACGGTCAAAACGTCCAGGACGTAATAAGGCAGGGTCTAAGACATCAGACCGGTTGGTGGCTGCCATGACAATGATTCCTTCATTGCCTTCAAAACCATCCATCTCAACTAGCAATTGGTTAAGGGTTTGTTCCCGCTCATCGTGGCCACCGCCCATACCGGCGCCCCGTTGGCGACCCACTGCATCAATTTCATCAATAAAGATAATAGCTGGTGCAGCTTTTTTAGCATTTTCAAACAAGTCACGGACCCGGCTAGCACCGACCCCAACAAACATTTCAACGAATTCAGATCCAGACATACTAAAGAATGGTACACCGGCTTCACCTGCAACAGCTTTAGCAAGTAATGTTTTACCTGTTCCTGGAGGGCCTTCTAATAAGACCCCAGCTGGAATCCGAGCTCCTAAGGCTGTAAAGCGTTTTGGATCTTTTAGGAATTCAACCACTTCGACCAATTCTTGTTTTTCTTCTTCTGCTCCGGCAACGTCTGAGAAACGTACTTTAACATTTTGCTTAGAGACCTCTTTTGATTTACTCTTACCAAAGTTCATCACGCCACGGCCGCCGCCACCTTGTTGCATCATGGTATAAAGAATAAAGAAGGTAGGAATCAGCAAGAAGAAATAAGGTAACATGGACAACCACATGCCTGCACTGGACTCAGGCAAAGACTTCATTTCAGTTTTGCTGGCCTTAGCAAGATCAGTCACAGTTTTAAGGGTGGCATCATTACCTAAGATTTCAGTTTTAAATTTCTTAGCAGTATCTGAGCTTTCAAAAATAGAAATAAAAGAATCGGTTTCTTCTTTACTATTTTTTTCCTTATAGTCACCCTGGACACTATAGACGCCAGAGCCAATTTGAATTTCAAACTTGTCGATTTTACCTGCTTCCAATTGAGTCATGAATTCACTTGAATTAATTTCATCAACCTGGCCAAACTGGGACAGGGAACCGGTAAAAGCTTGAAATACACCAAATAAAGCCAAAACCATCACTACATAGAATAGGATGCCTCTTGGAAATTTTGGTTTTAAATTACGATTGTTCATCCAAGCATTTCTCCTTTAGTTATTTATTTAGTTAGCATTTAAAAATTATACCATAAACATTTTAAAAAGATGAAGCATAATGTTTATTGATAAACTTCAGGTTTAAGTACCCCAATATAAGGTAGGTTACGATATTTTTGCTTAAAGTCAAGGCCATACCCAACCACAAATTCATTAGGCACTTCTAAACCAACATAATCAGGAATTAAGTTTTTAACAATTCGACGTTCAGGCTTATCCAATAAGGTACAAACCTTGACTGAAGCTGCTTTCCGGTATTTAAACAACTCTACCAAATAGTTAAGCGTGCGGCCGGTATCAATAATATCTTCAACTACTAAGACATGACGACCTTCTAAGCGCGTATCTAAGTCTTTGATAATTTTAACTTCACCCGATGATTCAGTTTCTTCACCATAACTAGAAACGTCCATAAAATCAATATCAAGATAAATATCCATCTCACGAACAATGTCAGCCATAAAGACCGCTGCCCCTCGGAGGATACCGACTACGACCACTTCTTTGCCCCGATAATCTTGGGTCAATTGTGCACCTAGACGCACGACCGCTGCATGAATTTCTTCAGGACTAACTAAGACTCTCTCAATATCTTTATCTAACATGGGTATGCTCCTTTTTCTAAATATAGGTCTAATCTTATCATACTTTGGAAATTTGCTCTATGGTTTGATACAGAAATAAATAAGTCGCAAACTCTTGACTCACAATGGTTGGGTGGGCCGCTTTAATATTAGGTAAGCAAGCCATAATTTGATTTTGCCGGTCTACCAAAAGCCAAATTTGGTTTCGTATATTTTTTGGAAGCTTTTGGTCAATCATGACCCGGGCCAATTTCTTATGAAAAATGCGCCCACTTGCATCTTGTAATCGGATTTGGTCTCCTGGCTGCCGGTGCCTTAGTAAATAATTAATCGGTTGCTTAATATCGATATTCAGCGGGAGGACACATTGAGCTTCACTTAATAGCTTGTGGGAAACTTGCTCTTTTCGGAAAATACCAACCCGGTGGCATTCATCCACCCAGATCCATTTATTTAATTGTGTCAGAGGATGGAAGTCACTGTCATCAACAGATTCCTCAGGTCCAAGCTCTTTACTTCTATTAAATATCCGAATTTGGTCGTAATTCCGTTGTACATACCATTCACTGGGTAAATTCAAGCCTTGGTTGGGACTCGCAGTATCACAGATTAGTTGGTCCAACTGGTCTAATAAGCGTTTGTTATAAGACCCTAGATCAGCAATCAAACGTTCTTCAATAAAAATGGTTAAAAATGTCCGCCGCCTACTAGCTGATAATTGACGCCAAGTTGGGCGGTCCAGAATCCAGCCATTTTCACCTAAGGCAAGGACTAATTGATCTTCCTGGGCCATGTAGGTTTCAAAATTTTCTTGGTAGGCCTCAGCCGCCGCTTGGGTCATACTCTCTAAATTTGCTAGAAATTGCGGATTTTCACCTTCTAACCACGGTAACAGGTCCTGCCGCACTCGATTCCTTAAATGATGACGCGAAGAGTTGGTCGAATCTTCGCGATATTCTAACTTAAAATGTTCAGCATAATCCAACAATTCTGCTTTGCTTATTGACAATAAGGGGCGAACTAAGTCTGTAGCCACACCCTGTCCTTGATCAGTTGTGAGAATTCGCTGACTATATCGACGAATCCCCGCCAAGCCCTTAAAAGAAGTTCCTCGAATGAGGCGGATCATTAAAGTCTCGGCTAAATCATTGGAATGATGAGCTGTAACTAAGACCTGGCTTTGACTAGCGGCCAGGACATTAGCAAAAAAGTGATAGCGTGCCTCGCGTGCCAAACTTTCAGTATTTTTATGGCTAGGTTCCTGCCATTCACCGATAAAATAAGTGAGCTGATGGTGATGACAAAAAGATTCGACCAAACTAGCATCCAAGTCAGCATCTGACCGCAAATGATGGTTGAAATGAGCCACAATAATTTCCTTTCCCTGATTTTCTTTCAGGGCAAGCAACTTAATCATCAGGTCCAAAAGCACCATCGAATCGAGGCCACCTGAAACACCCATAACTAATTTATCGGTCTGCTGCCACTGGGGCCAAGCGTCAAAACTAGCCTTTACTTGTTTTAATAAAGCTTCCATCGCGGCCTCCCATCTTAATAGCGACTCTTGCTTATAAAAAGAGGCTGGTCAATCATCCAGCCTCCCTAAGTGATTTAATGTTTCCCTGGCTGCTTATAAAACAGCCGAGTGAGGGCGAGAAAAGGGGCTAGCCCTTTTACCTAGCCGCACTCCTGTCCCGCCCCCGCTATCTATAATAACTATCTAATTATGTTCGACGACCACCACGGCCGCCACGTTTACCTTCAGTGTTCCGTTTAAGAGACGTTAACCGATCTTCAGAATCCTTCAAGAAACGATTCATCATTTGGTCAAAATCATTGGTGGATGATTCTGAAAAAGAATGATTACTTGACGATACAAACTTCGGTTTGTTTTTGGGACCATTAGCAAAATTATTGGAATCTTTCTTATGAAAATCATCCTTTTTGGGTCTTGGTTTAAAGTTCTTAGACTGTTTTTTATCATCAGATGCTTTTGCATCATCATCTTTCATCGATAAATTAATTTTACCGTCGGGCATAATCTTAATGACCTTAACTTCAACTTCATCGCCAACTTTGATGAAATCATTAATATCTTTAACAAATGAATTTGAGAGTTGAGAAATATGAACTAGGCCTGATTCATTATCGGATAGAGACACAAATGCTCCAAAATTTTTGACACTGACAACTTTCCCTTTTACTTTAGCGCCAACTTCCAATGACATAAATAACAATATCCTCCTTAGATTCTCTGAATAGTTTTAGGGGCGATTGGCTTGAGCGGCTTGATCAAAGCCGTCATCTTCGAGACCCTCTAATTTAAAGATAATTTCGCCTTCTTTAGAATAATAGTAATCTTTTCGTGCAACTTGGGCTAAATATTCAGGGTCGTTTAAACGTTGTGCTTCTTCTTGTAGTTTAGCATGGGCCGCTTGGACTTCTTGATACTGAGCTTTTGCCTGCAAAAGATTTTCTTGGTTAACCGATTGCGCTTGTAGAGCTGTAAAAATCGGCACACTACAAATAAAAATTGAAGCGAGGCCTACCATCGCAATAACAAGCGGACGCTTGACAGACTGCTGCGAGCGGCCTTGATTTTCTTTATAATTACCTGGTTGTTGATTCAAATAAACAACCTTTGACTTGCCTTGTGCTTGCATGGTGACACCTCCTTGCTCTTATCGAGTATATCAATAAAGCTGGTTAATTTCCATCAAAATAAGGAAATTCAGACAATAAATTATTGATTGTTAAACTTCATCCGCTGACCGTTCATTTGCCAAAACAGAGTACATTGAGTCGGCATCTTCTTTTTTTGTTGAATCCTTGAGGGCTTCAACTTTAATTACTAGGGTTCGATTTCCGTAGCGAATGGTAATCTCGTCACCTACTTTAACAGTAGCCGATGACTTAGCCACAATATCATTAATTAAGACCCGTCCTTGGTCTGCCACTTCTTTAGCAACTGACCGACGTTTAATTAAACGAGATACTTTCAAAAATTTATCTAACCGCATTATTCTTGCTCCTCTCCTTGATTAACAATGGACATTGACTCTTTCGCTAAAGCTTTTAAGGCAGGCAACCATTGATAAGACACCTTGCCTTGGACTAATAAACGGATGGCTAATTTACCCCCATTTACGGTAACTTCGGCTTTTAACGGGACTTCCTGTAAGGCTTGGAAAATATTCGGCCCTTTAAGTTTCATACTGGCCCGTTCATTATAGGTGACCACAATTCGCTGCCGGTCTTGTTTAATTTCTTCAATACCAGATTTTAAGCCGTAATACTTAATTAAGGCAATATCTAACAAGTCAGCCACTTGGTCTGGAAACTCTCCAAAACGATCAATTAGCTGGTCTTGGATGCTACGATAGGCTTCCTCAGAATCGATTTGTTGAATTGCCTTATACATATTTATTTTCTGCCGTTCATCTTGAATATAATCTTTAGGAAGATAAGCGTCCACGTCCACATTCCATTCAATAGCTTGGGACTCATATTGAGATTGTTTCTTCTTAATCCCTTTACGTTGGTCAACGGCTTCTTTTAACATCTGGGTATAAAGGTCATAACCGACAGAATCGATAAAGCCAGACTGTTGCTTACCAAGCAAGTTACCGGCGCCGCGAATCGACAAGTCCCGCATAGCAATTTTAAAACCAGATCCTAGGTCAGTAAATTCCCGGATGGCTTTCAGGCGCTTTTCTGACACTTCACTTAATTGTTTAAAGGGTTCATACATAAGATAAGCATAAGCCACCCGGTGGGTCCGACCGACCCGACCTCTTAATTGATAGAGGGTCGATAACCCCATTTTATCTGCATGGTCGACAAACAGGGTATTGGCATTAGGAATATCAACCCCTGTTTCAATAATAGTGGTTGTCACCAAAACATCATAGAGACCTTGGATAAAGTCCACCAGTACGGTTTCCAATTCTGTTTCGGACATTTGGCCGTGGGCTACCGCAACTCGGGCTTGGGGCACGAGCTGGCTGATTTCATCCGCCCGTTGGTAGATGGTTGCCACCCGGTTATAGAGATAGAAACATTGACCGCCCCGTGCCATCTCCCGTTCAATGGCGGTTTTAATAGCCCCTTCATTCCGTTCCATGATATAGGTTTGGACCGGAAATCGGTTATTGGGTGGCGTTTCAATCACAGACAAGTCACGAATCCCAATCATAGACATATGCAGCGTTCGCGGTATCGGCGTCGCCGTCAAGGTCAAGACATCCACCTGAGCCTTGAGCTGTTTCAAACGTTCCTTGTGTTTAACCCCAAACCGTTGCTCTTCATCGACAATTAAGAGGCCCAAGTCATTAAAAACAATGTCCTTCGACAGGATACGGTGGGTTCCGACCACAATTGAAACTGCTCCGCTTTTAAGCTTAGCAATAGTTTCCTTCTGTTGGACCCGAGACACAAACCGACTCAAGAGACCAATTTCAAAGGGCCAATCATTAAAGCGAGCCTGGAGGGTATTATAATGTTGCTGAGCTAAGACAGTGGTCGGCACCAAGAAAGCCACTTGCTTGCCATCCATCACTGCCTTAAAGATTGCCCGCATAGCTACTTCAGTTTTACCGTAACCCACATCACCCACCAAAAGCCGGTCCATGGGCCGACTTTTTTCCATATCGGCCTTGATTTCTTGGCTGGAAGTTAATTGGTCAGGCGTTTCCACAAAACCAAAGGCTTGTTCAAATTCTGACTGTTCCGGTGTATCCGGGCTAAAACGGTAACCTTTTTCGGCTTCCCGTTTAGCATATAGTTTAATTAAATCATCGGCAATATCTTCAACCGTAGCTTGGACCTTTTGCTTAGTTTTGGCCCACTCTGTCCCCCCTAATTTATTAATTTTCGGGGTTTTAGATTCAGACGAGACATATTTTTGGATTAAATGAATTTTGTCCACGGGAATCAAAACCCGGGCATTATTTTGATATTCAATGGCCAACATATCCCGGTGGACCCCATTCATTTCTAGGGTTTCCATGCCTGTATAACGGCCGACCCCATGATTAAGATGGACCACATAGTCCCCTACAGATAATTCATTATAAGACTTAATCTTTTCTGCATTAGATAAATGAGGTTGACGGACCCGACCTCTGGGACGGTTCACTTCTTTAAATAGGTCATGGTGGGTGACTAAAGCCCAAGCTTGCTCTGATAAAACAAATCCCTTAGAGAGATCCAAGGTGACCAAGTTGACCCGGTTCGCTTGAATCGGTTGCTCATCTTGTAAATAAACCTTATCAAAACCGTGATCAGCTAAAGCTTGACGAAAATTCAAGACCTGTTTCTTACTCGGCAAAGCCACTTGGACCACATAACCTTGTTTGAGCCAGGTTTGAAGATCATCAATAATCATGGGCATTTGACTGAAATAAGGGGTCATAGTCTGGTACTTATAATTAAATAGTCCCGCCAATGCCATGGCGACATAACCTCGTTGGAGCACGGAAAAATGTAAAGTCGAACCAGAAAAATTCTTTACTAGGTCTTCGAAGTCCCATTTAATGGGTAAATTAGGAATTAGTTGTCCTTTTTCAATTTCTTGCTCAATCCAATAATGGTTTTGTTCAATTTGTTGGACTTGCTCTTGTTGTAATTTGGCATAGTCATTGATGACCAAGTGACCATCATAACGTAAATAATCTAAGAGCGAGCTCGTCTCAGGAATTAAACCAAAGAAGGCTGAGGCATATTTTAAAGGTTCATTATGGTCAGCCAAGTTCTTTAAATCACCCAGTAAATTTATTTGTAAATTATTTTTTATAGCGGGATCTTTCACCTTATCCAGGTATTTTTTAGCTCGTTTCTTCAGCTCATCCGCAACCATTAATTGCATGAAATTCGGGAAAATCAATTCCTGAACTGGGCTTAAAATTACTTCATCTATTTGTTCCACTGATTCTTGGGTTTCAGCATTAAAATAACGAATCGAGTCCACTTCACTATCGAAAAAGTCTAAGCGGACTGGATAGTCGCTATCTAAAGGATAGAAATCAACAATCCCTCCTCGAACTGAAAACTCACCCGGAGTCATCACCATATTGACTGACTTATAAGATAAGGCAATCAGCGTATCTAATAGGGCTTGCCGGTCTAGCTCTTGGCCGACCTGGATAATCTTATTATAGGCCACCCATTGGTCAACCGGATTTAATTTCTGGCGTAGACCCGCTAAAGTCGTTAGAACAAAACCCGGTTGTCCTTGAGCCAAAAAGTTTAAGGCCGCCACTCGTTGGGATGCAAAATCCATCGAAGCTTGGGCATATTCAATCGCAAGATTATCATCCGCAGGATAGGTTAAAACCGGCACCTCAGGTAAAATATGGGCTAAGTCTTGACTCAATTCTTGCATCTGTAGGTCTGAACTTTCCACAATCAAGATCGTCGTCGGTCTCGCTTGAAATAATTGAGCAAGATAAATAGCACGGGCTGACCCATCTAAGCCCGTGATTAAGTAGGGGAGTTTTCTCTTTTTATCCGCATTAATTTGTTGAATACTTTCCTGAAAAGCATTTCGATTTAATTCTACTTGCATCTGCTTTCCTCTCATATAATATTTATAAAATAAAGGAAGAAACCATACGGTCCAGTTCCATTTTATTTATTAATTAAACTTGTTCATCGTCTGAATAAAGTCCTCGTTATCAAGGTAGTCTGTTAAGGCTGAGGCCGCTTGACCTACAGCTTGGTCAATCAAGACTTGTTCAGTTTTATCAAAGGGAGCCAGGACGTGGTCTACGACCTTCCAACCTGGATGGGGACGGCCAATTCCTACTCGAATTCGATTAAATTGGTCAGACCCCAATATTGAAATAATTGATTTCATCCCATTATGACCACCTGAAGACCCTTTTTGCCGCAAGCGAATCCGGCCTGGATCTAAGTCTAAATCATCATAAACTACCACTAAATCCTCCATTCCTATTCCATAATAAGACATTATCGGTAGAACTGCTTCACCAGAAGCATTCATATAAGTAAAAGGTTTAAGCAAAAGGACTTTTTCTTTGGGACTATGCCAGATTTCATAGTCCGCCCTAAATTTCTGTTTAGTCATGGCCAAGCCATGATCTTGCATAAACTGATCAATCACAGCAAACCCGACATTATGTCGGGTCGCTTCATATTTTTCACCGGGATTCCCCAGTCCAACAAATAGTTTCATTATATAACTCCTCTTATTATTGCTTTTGCCCAACCATTATAACATAACTTTCATAGGAAAGCCTTTTCAGCAAGCTTCATTGATTGAAAATGAAAATTTTGTGTGATAACATTCACTAAGTAAGGAATATATTTTAAGGAGTGAATATTTTATGACACAAGAAAAACGTTCCGGTAAGATTATTTTAGTAGGTGATGGTGCCGTCGGTTCATCTTTTGCCTTTGCCCTTGTTTTACAAGATGTGGCTCGTGAAATTGGTATTATCGATATGAATAAAGATAAGACCGTCGGAGATGCCATGGACTTAGCTAATGCTGTTCCATTTACTCGACCTAAAACTATTTACTCAGCTGATTATTCAGACTGTGCTGATGCTGAAATCGTTGTTATTTCTGCCGGCGCTGCCCAAAAACCAGGTGAAACCCGTTTAGACTTAGTGAATAAGAACTTAGCAATTTTCAAATCAATCGTAACAGAAATCGTTGCTTCAGGATTTGATGGTATTTTCTTGGTTGCCACCAACCCAGTAGATATTTTAACCTATGCTACTTGGAAAATCTCTGGCTTCCCTAAAGAACGGGTAATTGGTTCAGGAACTTCCCTTGATACCGCCCGCTTCCGCCAAGAAATCGCTCAATTAGTGAATGTAGATGCCCGCAGTGTCCATGGTTATATTATGGGCGAACATGGAGACACTGAATTCGGTGTTTGGTCAAATGTAAATATTGGCGGCCAAAATGCCCAAGCCTGGCTCCACAATATGGACTTAGAATTACCCATTGAAGATATTGAAGAAAAAATTGTTGATAAAGTCCGTAACGCAGCTTATGAAATCATTAATAAGAAAGGGGCTACTTTCTACGGCGTGGCTGCTGCCTTAGCCTCTATTTGTAAGGCCATTTTATCTGATAGTCAAAGTATTCTGCCTCTATCCGTTTACTTAGATGGTCAATATGGGGCTGAAGATATCTTTATTGGAGCGCCCGCTGTCATCGGTCGCAAAGGGATTGAAAAAGTCGTTGAAATTTCCTTGGATGACGACGAAAAAGCTAAAATGGATCACTCCGTGTCGACTTTAAAAGCCATCATTGACAAGAGTTTTAAAGACTAAACTAACTAATTGATAAGAAGTAAGAGCCAGGAAAAATTTCCTGGCTCTTGTCTTATTTTTTTGTGAAAATTTGAGTAAAAAAGAACTGGACAAAAGTCCAGTTTCTTTACTAATTAAATTCTACTTCCACTGTATTGGTTAATACATCGCGGTAAGTATATGAAACGCGTTCAAAATTATTTTCATCTTGGTCCAAATTAACAATAAACACAGAACGATAAGTTTCTTGTAAGACACCTTTACGTTTCTTTTTCTTCTTCCGGCCCATTTGAACAGTGATTTTAATTTCTTCACCAATTCGTTGGTCTAGTAAACCTTTAATTTCCGCTATCTCGCGTGGCATTGGCTTCACCTCACTGCTAGTAGTATACCATAAATAATGATAAAAAACAATCATAACATATCTAATCCGCCATAACAAGTAGAAAGCCAAATTTTTAAGTTTAACTTGGTAAATCGTTCAGACTATTCATTTAGTTACAATTTTACCCTATCCCTTTACTGCTAAATAAGCTTGGTAAAGTTGCCCAAATTCTTCTAGACTCAGGGATTCGCCCCGACGTTGACGGTCAAGCTCTGCCTGGTCAAAAATCGCTTCCCATTGGTCAGCAGACAAATCGGCAAGATTAGTGGACATTGCATTCTTATAATTATTCCACAAGGTCTTCCGCCGGTAGACAAAGGCAGCTTGGACAAAATTTTGAAAATCACTTAAATCGGCTAAATCTAAACGAGGGGTGGCTAACCGCTCCAATACTAAGACAGCAGAATCAACATTTGGCTTAGGGATAAAAACATTCTTGGGCACAATAAAGTCTAGCCGTGCTTGCATTTGTAACTGAATCGCTATTGTTAAAGAATTATAGGCTTTGGTGCCTACCTGGGCCGTCATCCGTTCTGCCACTTCTTTTTGCATCATCATGACTAGACGGTCGAAAGGCAAGTGACTATCAATTAAATGCATAATAATTGGGGTGGTGATGTAGTAAGGCAGATTAGCAACCACTACTAAACGGTCAAGATCTTTTAAACTTGCATATTCTGGGGCCTGAAAATCCACCTTCAAAATATCCTGATGGATGACTTTTACATTATCATAAGCCGCCAATGTATTCTCTAAAATTGAAACAAAGCGGGCATCAATTTCAAAGGCTAACACTTGTTTAGCAGACAGGGCTAAGAATTCTGTTAAGGCCCCTATTCCAGGTCCAATTTCAATTACGGTCGTATCTGAATCGATGTCAGCCGCAGCTACCATCTTGTCTAGAATATTTGGCTCAATCAGAAAGTTCTGTCCTAAACTCTTCTTCATGGCAATATCATAATATTTCATGATTTGCGCGGTCCGGGTTGGGGTAGCAATCGGTCTAAATTCTGACATTTAATCCCCTCCTTCTTCTAAAAATTCTTCAAGGGTTGCTTGGCTAATCTGGTAACGGGCCAGTTGTTTCTGTAATTGCTTGCCATTAAGATGACCCAAGTGAAAATGTTGGGCCACCCTTTGTCGGTTCTGCTTGGCTTGGGGATGGCCAATCAATCCAAGAGAAACTAGAACCGATGTCGGGATCACTGGGGCTGTCTCCGATTTTTGCGGGGTCATCACCGCTTCTAAGGCAGCTACAATGGCTTGGGGCTTAGCATGTTCTATGCCTAGACTATCATGTTTGCGGTTTCCTCTAGCTTCTTGGGGCGTTAAATAAGCTTGCTTAGCTGTCGGAACTGCCTGAGTGATTAAGCGGCGGATCCGGTCGCCTTGATAGTCAGGATCTGTAAAGATAATAATGCCAAATTCCTGGGCAGCATGGCTAATCTGTTTTTGAACTGGGCGACTTAAAGCAGATCCATTGGTCTCGATGGTTTTCACTTGAGAACCAAAGACCTCAATCAAACGCTTGGTATCGTCACGCCCTTCCACCACAATAACTTCCTGAGGAGGTGTATATATCATAAGCTCCTCCTATTTTTCAGGGTACCACTCAAAGAGTTTAAAGGCATTTTCAGTCGTAATGTGTCCTATTTCCTCAAGAGATAAATCACGGACTTGCGCCAGCATTTCAGCAACATAGCGAACATAGGCAGGTTCGTTTTGTTTGCCCCGTTTAGGTACGGGAGCCAAATAAGGGGCATCAGTTTCAATTAATAATTTATCCAAGGGAACTAATTTTGCGGCTTCGCGGACTTCTACTGTTTTTTTAAAGGTAACCACTCCGGAAAAAGACAAGTGCATACCTAAGTCGAGAAACTTTTTGGCAGCTTCTGAATCTTCACCGAAGGAATGCATAATCCCCCCAGCTTCAGGTAAACCTTCACTTTTAAGAATCTTATAAATATCATCCGTTGCATCCCGGTTATGAATCGTAATTGGTAAATTATGTTCCTTGGCCATGGCGATTAAACGACGCAAGACTTTTTCTTGTTCAGCCTTAGTTGAATCGGGCCAATAATAATCTAAACCAATTTCACCTAACATTTTGACCTGGGGCTTTTCTAAGTCTTGCTCCAATTGTTTTTCAATAGCAGCATTATAGCGGTGGGCTTCGGTAGGATGCCAGCCAATCACTGAGATGATTGAGTCATAATCTTGAGCATATTGGAGACTCTTGTGGATGGTTTTCTCATCAAAACCGACCACTGCCATATAGGCCACGCCATTATCACGGGCCCGTTGAACCACTTGGTCTTCAATGCCCTCAAATTGATCAGCATTGAGGTGGGTATGGGTATCAAAAAGGGCTAATTTTGTCATAATCTTCTCCTTTATAAAAGAAGAGGCTGAGACCCTAGGCCTAACCTCTTTTTTTAAGCGATAGAATTCTATTCAACACTTGAACCATTGTCAGCATCATCCGGTGCAAAAACAAACTTAACATTTTTGCCAGATTCTGCAGTAAGAATCATTCCTTGACTAATGAAACCCATCATTTTACGCGGAGCTAGGTTGGCAACAATGACTAATTTCTTACCAATTAAGGCTTGATAGTCAGGATAATATTTGGCCATACCGGATAGGATTTGCCGGTGACCATTTTCGCCCGCATCTAAGCGGAAACGTAACAATTTATTAGAACCTTTAACAGGCGCTACATCTAATACTTCAGCTACTTTGAGATTGACCGCTATAAAGTCATCGTATTGAATTTCTTTTTGGTCTTCTCCTAATAACTGAGTAGCTTCTGGCTGCCAGTTTTCATCATCAACTGAATAAGCCTGGTCATTCACAATATTACTTCCCCCATTCATCGCGGTTTGAATGTAAGCAATTTCTGCTTCGACATCTAAACGCGGGAAGATAGGTTCCCCTTTCTTAACCACTTGGGCGCTTTCAGGGAATTGTCCCCAAGCCAAATCATCCAATTGCCGGTTGGTTTCAGATTCAATACCTAACTGTTGGAAAATCTTTTCTGGGCTTTCTAACATAAATGGACGTAACAAGTTGGCAACCAAGCGTAAAGCTTCAGCCAAGTGATACATAACCGCGCCGAGTTGGTCCTTAAGATCTGGATCCTTGGCTAAGACCCAAGGCGTCGTTTCATCAATATATTTATTGGTACGTGAAACCATATGCATGACATGGTCGAGAGCCTGATCAAAAGTCATGCTTTCCATACTTTCAAAATAAGCAGTCATTTCATCAGCTAAATAGGCTTCAAAATCTTGGTCAAAATCAGTGCTTACTTTTGCTTGCGGTACTTGGCCATCAAAATATTTATTCATCATAGCCACGGTCCGATTTAATAAGTTACCTAAATCATTGGCCAATTCAAAGTTTGCCCGGTTAACGAAGTCTTCCGGTGTAAAGACAGTATCATTACCCTGACTCATCTCTCTTAAAAGATAGAAGCGAGTTACATCAAGACCATAACGGTCAATTAAAGTTTCAGGATAGATCACATTTCCTCTAGACTTAGACATCTTGCCATCTTTCATGACAATCCAACCATGGGCATAGATTTTTTTAGGCAGTGGTAAATCGAGCGCCATTAATAAGATTGGCCAATAAATCATATGGAAACGGGAAATATCCTTACCAATCACTTGTACATCAGCTGGCCAGAACTTATCCATAATATCTTGATGATCATTGCCATAACCTAACTTGGTAATATAATTGGACAAAGCATCAATCCAAACATAGACCACATGTTTAGGATTAGACTTAACTGGAATCCCCCAAGTAAAAGAAGTCCGAGAAACAGCCAAATCTTCTAGACCTGGTTTAATAAAGTTATTGACCATTTCTGTTTTACGGAAAGCTGGTGTAATAAAATCAGGATGTTGGTCGTAGTATTCCAATAAACGATCCGTATAATTGCTGAGTTTAAAGAAGTAAGATTCTTCCTTGACTAATTCAACCTTATTACCAGTTGGGGCAATCCCACCGATCACCTTGCCATTTTCATCTTTGAATACTTCACTTAACTGCGTTTCAGTAAAGTATTCCTCATCAGAAACAGAATACCAACCTTCGTACTCCCCTAAGTAAATATCTCCTTGGGCTAATAAACGTTCAAAAATATCTTGAACTGCTTTTTGATGATAATCATCACTGGTTCTAACAAAGCCGTCATTAGAAATTTTTAGTTTTTCCCAAAGAGCTTTAATATCTGCTGCCATTCCGTCTACATAGGCTTGAGGTTCAATACCTAAGTCAGCAGCTTTTTGTTCAATTTTTTGCCCATGCTCATCTGTACCGGTTAAGAAATACACATCATAACCCATTAAACGTTTGTAACGTGCCATGGCATCCGAAACCAGGGTCGAATAGGAATTACCAATATGTAACCGCCCAGATGGATAATAAATCGGTGTCGTAATATAAAATGTCTTTTCAGTGTGAGTCACGAATGAGTGCCCCTTTCCTTGTGTTGATACCTTCAATTATATACCAAATAAAGCTTATAAAACAGTCTTTTAGCCAGATAAGCTAAAAGGCTAGGATTCTCTATGGATTTTGGTTTTAGGCACGGCTTAGTGAGTCAGCAAAACTATGGTTAAGAATAGATGATGATTTTTTTGAAAAAAGTTAAGTGCCTACTGAATTAGTTTGTATTTTTCATTAGTGCGCGGTAATACACAGACCCGCAATATGGCGTGCATTGAAACTTGGCAATACACAAGGAATTCTAATTTTGTGCATTGAAACTCGGCAACGAACAGGAACTTATAATGTTGTGCATTGAGGCGTTGTTATGCACAAAATCAAAGATTGCGTGAGCAAGTGGCATTAAAAAAGGGATGGACCTTTCGTCCATCCCCTTCTAATTTATTTAGTTAAATTATTTATTAACCCGTAAAGCAAAGCTAGGTGCAAAGTAAGAGTTTACTTGACTATATTTCAATGGAGTTCCAAAATCTACTGCATGTAAGTAGTTACCATTACCAGTTGCTAAGGCAACGTGATAAGTTGAACCACCATCAGACCAGAAGTATAAGTCGCCTGCTTGGGCTTCAGATACGGGAATTTGAGTACCTGAGTTTTGTTGAGCTCCTGTCCAACCACCAATATCAATACCGTAAGTTTCTTTGAAGACATATTGTACGAAACCTGAGCAGTCAAAACCAGATGGTGATTTACCGCCCCATACATAAGGTGTGCCGATATATTTTTCAGCATTAGCAATTAAAGTATTCACATTGGCTGAAGCAGCTTGGGCAGCTTCGGCAGCAGCATTGGCAGCTTCACGTTTAGCTTGGGCTTCAGCGGCAGCTTGGTCAGCTGCGGCTTGTTGTGCAGCGGCATCGGCTTGGGCTTGAGCTTCGACAGCAGCTTGGGCTTCGGCAGCAGCAGCTTCTTGTGCAGCGGCATCGGCTTGAACTTGTTCTTCAGTTACAGTTTGGTCAGTTTCAGCTGGAGCTACTTCTTCAGCAGGAACTTCTTCTACTGGAGCTACTTCAGCAGGAGCAGCCGGCTGTCCAGCAGCGGCATCGGCTTGGGCTTGAGCTTCAGCAGCAGCAGCTTCTGCTTCCTGAGCTGCTTGTTCAGCGGCGGCTTGTTCTGCTTGGGCTTGTTCCGCTTGAGCTTGGGCTTCTTGAATGGCAGCATCTTGTGCTTCTGCTTGTGCTAATGCTGCTTGGTACTGAGCATCTAACTCAGCTTGTGAGTCAGCTTGTGCAGCTGCAGCTACAGATGCTTCTAAAGCTGCTTGGTTAGCTGCCTCAATTCTTAATTGTTCTTCATAAGCCGCTTTTTCATTGATAAGGGCTTGTTTTTGGTCAGCAGCTAAATTAAGATCATTGGTTAATTGATTATAAGCTGCCTCTTTGTTAGCTGTTTGGGTAGCTAAATCTGCTTTTAAGCCTTCAAGTTCATCCATCTTAGCAACTTTTTCAGCTTTGGTTGCTTGTGTTTCAGATTTTTTACTTTCAACGGCTTCTTTATCTTCTTTTTGTGCAGAAATCATATCTTTATTGGCTTCAACTAAACGGTTAACCACGTCAACACGTCCAACTAAATCAGAAACTGATTTAGAAGAAGCAACATAATTTAAATAGTTACTTGTTCCAGCAGAGACTTGAACCTTACGTGCTTGTTTAGCTAAAAGTGCTTGACGTTTTTCAATTACTTCTTCAAGCGTTTTAATTTCTTGATTTAAGTCTTCAAGCTTAGCATCATCAGCATCGATATCATTTAACAATTCATCTGCTTGCGCTTTTAAAGCTTCAATCTGTGCGTAGGCATTTTGTAATTCTGTATAAACTGAAGATTGTTCAGCAGATAAGTTATCAATTTGCGCTTGCGTATCGTTAATCATGGTATCGTAGTCTTGTGCTGAAGCAACGATAGGGGATGCTACAGCAGTTAAAGCGGCTGCTGATGTGAATAAAGTTTTGAATAAATTCTTATTTGAAGACTTTTTCATAGTTTATTTGCTCCTCGTTCTTTTAGTTTATAATTTATAATTTAATTAAGTATTTTCTAAGAAAATCTAAGTGATAATCTACTTCAATTATTTCACTGATAGCATCGTATCACAGAATCACCCTTTTGTGACTTATTTCGTCAATTCGTATAGTCTTTGTAACATTCTTGTAATTTTTATGAATTTTTTTGTCATTTTTTTGAAGACCGCCCGCATGTTGGATTGATTCTGTCACAGTTAATCCCTATAATAAAACTATTAAACAAAGAAAAGGATGTGACCTAGGTGACAATTATTGATGAATTAGAATGGCGCGGGGCCATCAACCAACAAACCGATGCAGATGGTCTTAAAAAACTAGTAAGTGAAAAGGAAATCTACCTCTATTGTGGGGTTGATCCAACCGGAGACTCTATGCATATCGGCCATCTAATTCCTTTCATGATTCTAAAACGATTCCAATTAGCCGGTCACCATCCCATTGTAGTTATTGGTGGCGCGACTGGTTCGATCGGTGATCCTTCAGGACGAACCAGTGAACGGACGCTACAAACGATGGAAGTGGTCGAAAATAATGCGGATAAACTCAAAGCCCAAATGATTCACCTGTTCAATAAGGGACAAGGCGGGGACTTTGAAATTGTCAATAACCATGATTGGCTAGGTAAAATCTCCCTCTTAGACTTCTTACGCGACTACGGCAAACACTTCAATATCAATACCATGCTCGCTAAGGATATTGTGGCCAGTCGTCTAGATGTAGGAATTTCCTTCACTGAATTCTCTTATCAAATTTTACAATCAATCGATTTCCACCATCTATATAAAGAACACCAAGTTCAATTACAAATTGGTGGTGGCGACCAATGGGGTAATATTACTTCTGGATTAGACTTTATTCGTCGGATGGAAGGGCCTGAAGCTGAAGCATATGGCTTAACCATTCCCCTAATGTTGAAATCAGATGGGACAAAATTTGGTAAGTCAGCTGGGAATGCTATCTGGCTAGACCCTGAAAAAACGACACCTTATGAGTTTTATCAATTCTGGCTAAACCAACAAGATACTGATGTGGTTAAATTCTTGAAATACTTTACTTTCTTATCTAAAGAAGAAATTGACGCCTTGGCTAAGGAAATTGAAGAAAGACCCCATTTACGGGTAGCCCAACAACGTCTGGCTGAAGAAATCACTCGTTTTGTCCATGGTCAGGCTGCCTTAGATGAAGCTCAATTAATTACCAAGGCCCTCTTTACCGGAGATGTGGCTCAATTAAATGAAAAACAAATCCGCGATGGCTTCAAAAACATGCCTCAATTTACAGCGCCGCAAACCGATAACACCCTGGCTATTTGGTTAACTGACATTGGACTGGTTGATTCTCGCCGCCAAGCCCGTGAATTTGTCTCAAATGGCGCCATTTCCTTAAATGGGCAAAAAATCACTGATGTGGATTATCCAATTTCAAGTGACCTGGCTATTGGTGGTAAATACCTCATTGTACGTCGCGGTAAGAAAAATTATTACTTAGTTACATTTGAAGATTAATTATTAATATTTTTAATAGGCAAAAGGAGACTGGAAAAACCAGTCTCCTTTTTATATATAAATCTATACTATAAAAACTATTTCTTAGCGATGACTTCAATTTCAACTAGGCCACCCAAAGGTAGGGCTGCTACCGCAAAAGCAGATCGAGCTGGGAAAGGTTCAGAAAATTTTTGAGCATAAATTTCATTCACTTTGGCAAAATCCTTAATATCATTTAGTAAGACTAAAACTTTCACCACATTATCTAAAGTTAAGCCAGCCTCTTCTAGGACATAGCTAATATTGATAAACGCTTGTTGGGTTTGCCCTTCAATGCCTTCAGCCATTCGACCTGTTTGGCGGTCAATGCCTAATTGCCCCGATAAATAGACAAAGTCTCCCGCATCAATGGCTTGTGAATAAGGTCCAACAGCTTGAGGTGCCTTATCTGATTCAATTTTTTTCATACTCATTCTCCTTTGATAATTTTTCTATTATTGTAGCGAACTTCAAGAAGCAATGTCTACCAATTACTTGGGTTCCAGGCAGTGCCATCTAATTGCCCCTGCCGCCGTTCAAGTAAACCAGCTTGTTTTTGAGCTAATTCCAAGGCTGCCTCCAGGTAAGCACGGTCTAAATAGGCAGGACACTGGTCTTGCCAGGCTTTAATCTGGTCTTGTAACCACTGTAAGTCTTCCATTAGTCTTCCTCCCAGTTATTCGCTAAGTCGACCATTTCATCTACCTCATCTATTTGATCTTCAAGTTGGCCCAAGAAGGTCTCAAAAATAAGTGCCTGGGTCGGATTACTTTGAAATGGAAAGGACCTTGCTTGTAATTTCTTTAGTAAAAAACGACTGTATGAAACCTGGCCGACCTGACCGCGACTCAAATAATGTTGGTAGGCTACGGCCAACAAAGCTTTTTCCTGGTCAGTCTTTAAAGCGAATTGATGAATGACAAATGGCGGCAGAAAGTCTAATTTAAAATGGCGGGCTAAGACATGATATGGACTCAATATGTCGGACAGACTATGGCCTTCACGCCCCCCAATTTGGTAATGGTAGGCTGCTGCTCCGACTGTCACACATAATCCTAAAGCCTTGCCTTTAAGTCCCTGACTAAAAGCTTCCAGGTCAGCATCGGTATCAAAAACTTGATCTAACCATACTTTTAAAATAGCTGGTGCTTGATACCAAATTAAGGGGAACTGAAAGATAATCCGGTCTGCCCTTAATAAACGTTGCCGCTCTTGGACCTTGTCAAAGCTGCCCAGAAAATCTAACTGGGACTGCAAATCGATCCATTCAATGCCAGACAAGTCTTGCGCACACTCTTTTAGAAAGCTCTGACTTTGGGACCTAGTCGCATCCCTGTGGGCTAAATATATTAAGGTTGTCATTGGTCACCGTCCTTTGGGTCTACCGCCACCACTTGGCTCGGCTTATGTGGCAGATGAATAATAAATTGGCTACCTTCATTTGGTTGTGATTGAACCTCGATACTAGCATGATGGGCATCAATTAACCCTTTAACTAAGGACAAACCAATCCCCGACTCACCAAATGTCGTATTTTTCCGCGAAACATCTACTTTATAGAAGCGTTCCCAGATTTTCTTCAATTCCTGAGCATCCATCCCAATGCCATGGTCACGTACCTTAATCTCCACATAATCAGTTTGCGAATGGGCTGAGAGCTCAATTGCTGAATTTTCAGAAAACTGAATGGCATTGGTCACCAAGTTAATGATAATTTGTTGTAACCGGTCATGGTCACCCCATAAGACAAGCCCTTCTTCAATATTTAGCTGAATTTGGTCATTTTTAGCTGCCGCCTTGACCGCCATTTGAGCCTTAATATCTTCAAAAAAGCTTTGGCCTTGGATGGTCACATAATTTAAATGATATTGACCCGAGCGAATTTTCTCATAATCTAAATTCTCATTCACTAGTCGAGTTAACCGTTGGGTTTCTCGATGAATCAATTCCAAACTTCGTTGCCGGTGTTTTTCTGGAATCATATTATTCATGAGCCCTTCGGTCATCCCACCCATGGTGGTCAAAGGGGTCCGCATTTCATGGGCCACATCCATCATAAACTGACGGCGTAAATCTTCTTGAGCTTTAATTTCTTCCTTGGATTCTTGCAAAGCTTGCGCCATGTGTTTAAAGTCACGGGCTAGGTCCCCAAACTCATCTTTAGCCGAGGTGTCGACTTGGACTTGATAATTTCCTTTGGTAATCTCTTGGGTCACTGCCTGTAATTGATGGATTTTCTTCGTTTGAAAATAAGCATAGAAAATCGTAATGGCAATCCCAATCACTAAGGCCGCAAGCGAGGTCCAATAAATATTCTGACGGACTTGGGCTAATTGGTCCTGTAAATCATCCAAGGGTGCTCCCAGTGAAATAAAGCCATCCGGAAACTGGCCCACATCATGGTGGGGTAAATATACAGTTAGGTATTGGTCAATTTTGCCATCATTTTGAATCCGTTGAATGGTTCTAAAACCCAAAACTTCATTTGAATTCAACTGATTCAAGTCTTCTTGCGATAAACTGGCATTATTTCGTTGATCATAAGACGGATAGATGGTCCGACCATCAGGTAGATAAACTTGGATTAGAATATTTTCACTGGCTAACAATTGCGATGCCCGGTATAAATCTTCCCGAGAAAAATTATTCTCAACAATATTCCGACCATAGTCCATCAGTTGGTCTTGACGTTCTTCCTCGATTTTAGACGTAATATAAGATTCCATCCGAACCGTTATTAAAGATAGGGTTAAGAAAATCAGGATAACAATTCCTAAGACTTGTTGCCAGAGGAATTTCATTCCTGGTCACCAGGTTCTTGGTATTTATAGCCCACACCCCATACGGTTTGGATTAATTGCGGGCCTACAACTTCAATTTTTTGCCGTAATTTCTTTATATGGGCATCGACCGTCCGTTCATCTCCATAGAATGGATCTTCCCATAATGAAGTCAAAAGGTCATCCCGGGAGAAGACCCGTTTAGGGCTCTTAGCAAAGGTCACCAACAAATCAAATTCTTTTGGAGTTAGGTTTTCAATCACTTGGTCATTATAACGTGCTTCCCGTGTTGCAGTATTAATCTTAAGATGGTCTGTGGTTACATCAAATTCAGCATCTGCTTCATGTTGGTCAGAAGGCACTATTTGAGCCCGACGGTGGAGAGCTTTCATCCGGGCTAGTAAGGTCATGGGACTAAAAGGTTTAGTCACATAGTCATCAGCCCCCATCTCTAAACCGATGACTTGGTCTGATTCAGAGTCCCGTGCGGTCAACATAATTATTGGGGTTTCTGCTGATATTTTACGGATTTGTCGACAAATTTGCATGCCATCCATGGAAGGAAGGTTTAAATCAAGAATCACAATATCCCAGTGCTTAGGCTCAGCTTTATAGGCTTCAAAGCCTTCTAAGCCGTCATTTTTAAAGGTTGCAGTATAATTTTCATTTTCAAAGAACATCTCCATCATTTCGCTGACAGATTCATTGTCTTCAATCATTAAGATATTCATGGTATCCCTCCTGTTCTGATTGGTATTATACTACATTAAGACTAGATAAGTAAAAAAGAGCGCGGGCAAGAAGTAGAAAATCTTAGATTTTCTCTGTTCTTGCCCGCACTTTGAGTATTTATGGTTTATTAACCTGATGAATGACCATTAAAAAGCGAGTCACCTTTTTATTTTCTGAGTAGCAGCTTAAGTATTTTTGATTTTTCTATTGAATGGTCTCCAAAATCTCCTCCAAAATTTCCTGGTCTTGGTCCGCTTTTGACCGAGTCGAAACCAGGGTCACTTCATCCACAATACATTCTATGGTATACCGGGTTTTGCCATCCTTATCATCATAAGACCGACTCCGCATTTTTCCGCTTAAAGCCACTTGTTGACCCTTTTGGCAATACCGTTTAATTAAATCGGCTGTCTGGTTCCAGGCGACAAAAGGGATAAAATCCGCATCCCCCGATTTACTTTTATTCCGCCGCCGCACCGCCAAGACATTGTTACACACCCGGGAATTATCCGAAAGGTTCTTCAATTCAATAGGCCTAACAATTCGTCCCACAAACATTACTTGATTCATTGCTTTCCTCCTTATTTTTGGACTAATAATAAATACCCCAAAAAAAGGCCAATCCTTTTACAGATTGGCAGCAATTTTTGTTAGTTTGCGAAAACGATGGTTGACCCCAGATTTAGAAATTGGTCCCCCAGGAACTTGTTCCCCAATTTCTTTCAAACTCATTTCTGGATTAGCTAGACGGAAACGAGCAATTTCTTCTAATTTCTCAGGTAAGGAGGATAAACCAATGGTCTCTTCGATGAGACGAATGGCTTCAACTTGCTTTTGGGCTGCATCGACCGTCTTATTAATATTAGCATTCTCCATATTCATTAAACGATTAACAGAATTCCGCATATCGCGAACAATCCGGATATCTTCAAATTCAAACATGGCTGAAGAAGCACCAATCACTGACAAGAAATCAGCAATTTTCTCTGCTTCTTTAATATAAGAAATGTAGCCGTTGCGGCGGACCACTGTGCGAGCATTCAAATCAAACAGGTTCATCATTTGGCAAATATTCTGATTATGGCCTTCATAATTTGAATAAATCTCTAGATGATAGTTACTCGATTCTGGGTTATTGACGGACCCACCTGCTAAGAAAGCCCCTCTCAAATATGACCGAGCTTTTTGTTGGTCAGCCATAATGATTGGATCAACCTCAGTAATAATTTGACCATCCTTATAGATTTGTAATTCATCCAGGATATCAATCACATGATGACGGCAACGAACAATATAAACATTATTCTTTTTCAATTTCATCTTCCGCCGCACCAAGAGTTCTGCTTCCGTTTGGAAGTGATTTTTAAGTAAGAGATAAATACGTCGTGCAATCGCCGCATTCTCACTTTGAATATTTAAGACAAATTGACGTTGGTAAATGGACAGGGCTCCATTCATTTTAATCAAGGCGGCTAGTTCTGCCTTAGCATGTTCATGGTGTACTTCCAAGAGGGTACATTCTTTTTTTACATCGGCTGCAAAGGTCATGGCTAACTTCCTTTCGAATAACTATGCCTTACTTTTATTGACTTCTCGCATATAAAATTTACTCGTCTCTAAAATGTGACGGAGTTCCTCCACAACTTTTTCGGTATCGTGGTAGGCTCCTCCATCTTTCATACTTAGAAATTCACTCGAAATAACCCGGCAGCCTTGTTGGCGTAAACCATTGAAGTCATGCCGTACTTGGAGTAAATACTCTTCATTGGGTTGATTTTCGATATAGTCTTGGGGCACTTGAGAAATATTCACTAAGACTGTATCAATAAAATTCTTCTTTAAGTGCTCATGCAAAACCTCCACATGGTTAGCATCTGAAAAATTCTCAGTTTCACCAAGTTGGGTCATAATATTACAGATATAAACAACCTGAGCTTGGGTTTCATTCACTGCTTGACCAATTTCATCGATCATTAAGTTAGGCAGGATACTAGTATAAAGACTGCCTGGGCCGAGCACAACCATATCCGCATCCATGATAGCCTCCACTACCTTAGGAGAAGCTAGGCGAGCAGGTTCCCCATCCATAGTAGTTAAATCGACATGCTGAATCTTCTTCCGGTGTTTAGCAATTGAGGATTCTCCGACTGCAATTGAACCATCCTCAAATAAGGCATTCAAGACCAAGGGTTCCTCTGCTGCAGGTAAAACCTGGCCGCGAATATTCATCCACTTGGACAAGAGTTCAATGGACCCCGATAAAGACCCTTTCATTTCTTTTAAGGCAGCAATAATTAAATTACCAATGGCATGACCTGCTAAGAAGGCGTCTTCGGTATCAAAACGATACTGGAACATCTCCAAAAAAGTTTCATCCATATCAGCCAGAGCCGTCATACAGTTACGAATATCGCCTGGAGGGACCACATTAATATAATCACGAATAATCCCAGAAGAACCACCGTCATCAGCGACGGTGACAACCGCTGTAATAGAGGCATCTAAAGCCTTTAAGCCCCGCAAAATTACTGGTAAGCCTGTACCGCCACCAATGACAGCGACTTTATAGCGCGGTGCATTCTCACTCATTGTCATCACTTTCCTTTATTTTTTTAAATAATCTCGGTGCGAGATATTAACCGTATAACGGTCATTTTTTAACTGATTACCAATCCGCTCAGCTAAGGCAACAGAACGATGTTGCCCCCCTGTACACCCGATTGCTATCGTGACACTTGGCTTTCCTTCTTTTTTATAGCCTGGTAAACAGAATTCAATTAAATCCATGAATTTCCGGTAAAATTCTTGACTTTCAGGTTGCTTCATAACATAATCATAGACCACTTGGTCCTTACCAGTAAGGGGACGAAGTTCATCGATATAATAGGGATTTGGTAGGAAACGTACATCTATCACAATATCCGCATCAATGGGAGCTCCGTATTTAAAACCAAATGAGAGAATTTCAATATGAAAAGGAGTATATTCCTCTGTTTTAAAAGCTTCCGTAAGCTTAGCTCGTAATTGTCTTGGCGTCAAATCTGAGGTGTTAATAATCATTTGAGCCCGACTCCGAATATCAGCTAAAACTTTCCGTTCTTTGGTAATTCCATCTAAGGTCCGGCCGTTTAATGCTAAAGGATGAGACCGACGTGTTTCTTTATAGCGAGACACGAGTGCTTCATCATCGGCCTCCAAAAATAAAATCCGGGTTGTTACAAACTGAGTATTGGCCATGTTTGAGATAATATTTTCTAATTCTTGGAAAAACTCCCGACTTCTTAGATCAATAACCAAGGCAATCTTGGTTATTTTACCAGATTCTTTCATTAATTGCCAAAAAGTGGGCAATAAAGTCGGGGGCATATTATCAATACAGTAATAGCCTAAATCTTCAAAACTCTGTACCGCCACGGTTTTACCCGCTCCAGACATACCCGTAATAATCACTAATTCTAAACTATCGGTCATCTTTGTCCTCCTCCAATCATCTGAGAGCAACTTATACGGCAACCAAGTGATCAATCGCTTGACTAATTTCCTTTGCTTTTTGAGCTAGACTTTGACGGTCACCCGCTTTAATTCCATAATAGAGCTTAATTTTAGGCTCAGTCCCACTTGGTCTAAAAGCTAACCAAGACCCATCGGCCAAACAATATTTTAAGGCATCCGATTTTGGTTCGGTCAAGCTGCTTTCTTGGCCTTGACCATCGACATGGATTTGATTTAAATAATCATATTTATCTGTAACTTCAATTCCGGCAATCGTATTGACAGGAGTTTGCCGGATATGGCTCATAATCTCTGCCATTTGGTCTTTACCTGCTTGGCCTTCAAAAACCTTCGATACGGTAACTTCTTGGAAATAGCCATATTTTTGATAAATATTTTCTAAAACTTGCGGTAAAGTCCGGCCTGCTTTTTTATGATAAACCACCATTTCTGCCAGTAATAAGAGGGCTTGAATGGCATCCTTATCCCTCACAAAAGGCTTAATCAAGTAACCATAGGATTCTTCAAAGCCCATAATAAATTCATGGTCACCGCTCGTTTCATACTGCTTAATTTGTTCAGCAATGTATTTAAAACCCGTTAGGACTGACTTAGTTTCAATCCCATAGTCAGCCGCAATAGCATCAACTAAATCGGTCGATACGATTGATTTAACAAGCCGACCATTTGGAGCCAAACTAGCTTTTTCTTGCAAGGCCTTTAGGATATAATCAGCCATCAAAACTGCAATTTGATTCCCTGTTAAAATTTGAAATTCACCGTCGTCTAAAGGAATCATGGCCCCCAAGCGGTCAGCATCTGGGTCGGTAGCTAAAAGAATATCCGCCCCTACATCTTGGCCAAGTTTTTGGGCTAAGTCAAAAGCGGATACTTCTTCAGGATTGGGAGATTTTACAGTTGGAAAATCCCCATTACCTTGGGCTTGCTCCTCTACCACATGAATTTGCTTAAAACCAGCTTGTTTTAGGGCTTTCATCCCTAGATATAACCCCGTTCCATGTAGCGGAGTGTAGACAATATTGACCATGTCCGCATGATTTTTGATTAGATTAGGATTAATTGTGACACTCTGAATAGCTTCAAGATAAGCTTGATCTAGGTCATCCCCAAGAATTTCTAGTAAGCCTTGGTCGACTAACCGAGATTGGTCAGCCACCTTCACAGTAAGGGGGCTAGCAATTTGACGAATATATTTGGTTAAAACATCCGCATCTTCTGGAACCATTTGGCCGCCATCAGAGCCATAGACCTTATAGCCATTATATTCAGCTGGATTATGGCTGGCCGTAATCATAATGCCCGCGAAGGCTTTTAAGTGACGTACGGCAAAAGATAAGACGGGGGTAGGTCGTAAACTCTCATAGACATAGGCTTTAATGCCATGGAAACCAAGGACTCTAGCTGCTTCAAAGGCAAATTCATAAGACATGTGCCGAGAATCATAGGCTATGGCTACTCCCGCTTGAACAGCATCCTGGCCCTTATCCAAAATCAATTGGGCTAAGCCTTCGGTTGCTTGTCTCACGGTATAAATATTCATCCGGTTGGTACCTGGCCCTAAAACACCCCGCATGCCAGCCGTTCCAAAAGATAGGTCCGAACCAAAGGCATCCTGAAGTTGAGTTTCAGAAAGTTTACTTAATTCTTGATTTAACGCTTTATCTAAAGTTTCAAAATTTTTCCATTCTTGATAGTTTTTTTCCCAAGTCATAACTTTCCACCTTTTCATAAATTTTCATTCTTTATTATACCATGGAAAGAAGAGGCTTACAGTATTTTCCCTTAATTTGCCCCACCATCTATCCAACCGCTCTTCTACTTGATGAAATGACTTAAATTAGACAAAAATCCTCGTCCACCTATTTAACTATGGTGGTTCGAGGATTTATTAATTACTATTTAACTATTTAAAGCTTAATCATTTAAGGCTTGGAGGTAATTATAAGCACCTTGACCAGCCAAAGCGCCATCACCGACTGCTGTAGCAACTTGACGTAAGTGTTTTTGACGAACATCGCCCACAGCAAATACACCAGGAATCTTGGTTTCCATAAGGTCATTGGTTACAATCCAACCCTCAGGATCAGAAATGCCTAACCCTTCTGCAATCGCTGCGTTAGGTACTAAGCCTACATAGACAAAGACCCCATCCGTAGGCATGGTTTTTTCTTCACCGGTTTTGACATTCTTAACTTGAACCGCTTGGACCATAGGGTCGCCTTGGATTTCTTCAACGACACTATCCCAAATGAAATGAATCTTGTCATTGGCAAAGGCCCGGTCTTGTAATATTTTTTGGGCGCGTAATTGGTCACGGCGGTGGATAATTGACACCGACTTAGCAAATTGAGTTAAATAAGTGCCTTCTTCCACGGCAGAATCGCCACCGCCGACAACCACAATATCCTTATCTCTAAAGAAGAAACCATCACAGACCGCACAATAAGAAACACCACGACCATTGAGGTCTTTTTCACCTGGCACTTGTAATTCTCGGTGGTGGGCTCCCATGGCTAAAATCAAAACAGGGGCTTGGTAGACCTTATCACCTACAAAGACTCGACGTATCAAACCATCAATTTCAATTTTATTGACATCGCCGTATTCATGTTGGGCACCAAAGGCCATGGCTGAATCATAAAAGTTTTGGGCTAAGTCAGGTCCTGCAATCTTGGTATAACCCGGATAATTCTCCACATCTGCCGTGTTAATTAACTCACCGCCTGGCGCACCCTTTTCAATTAAAATGGTTTTTAAATTAGCGCGTGAGGCATAAAGAGCTGCAGTCATTCCCCCAGGACCTGCACCGATTACGATTACATCTGCTTCCATTATTGTGTTTTCTGTCTCTGTCATTCTACAAACTCCTTAAACTATGACTTTTGATAATCTGTCGCTAAGTGTAACAGGATACACCCTTTTAGACAAAAATTATGCTTACTCATCACCGAGATGATCTTCAATCTTAGCTTCAGATTTACCTTCCCGTGTCATTAAACTATAAACCAGTTTTTGAACGTCCTCGCCTTCATATAGTAATTTATATAAAGCTTGGGTAATCGGCATTTCAATTTCTAAGTCCTTAGCCAGTTCAAAGGCAGCCTGACAGGTATTTAGCCCTTCAATTGCCATATTAATTTTAGCTCTGGTTTCTTCGATTGAGTAGCCTTGTCCTAATAAGCGACCGGCGCGATAATTTCTTGAGTGTTGACTGGTCGCAGTTACAATCAAATCACCCAAGCCGGATAGACCCATAAAGGTTAAAGGATCTGCACCTAAAGCTACCCCTAGACGGGTGATTTCAGCCAAACCACGGGTTAAGAGGGCTGCTCTTGAGTTATCACCGTAACCTAAGCCATCAATCATACCAGAGGTAATCGCAATAATATTTTTAAGGGCGCCCCCCAATTCTACCCCTAACATATCGGTATTGGTATAGACCCTAAAATATGGATTCATAAAAAAAGCTTGGACCTCTTGGGCAGTTTCTAGATTTTGAGCGGCTATGGTAACCATGGTTAACATATCTTGCCCGACTTCTTCGGCATGACTCGGTCCCGATAAGACAGCTAAGCCACGGTAAGTATCAACTGATAAACTGGCTTTAATCATTTGACTCACCCTCAGATGGGTCCCCACTTCAATCCCTTTAGTTGCATGGACAATCAAAGGTTGAGTGGCGTCTCCTTGACCTAAGACTTGATTTAATTGGTCACAGACCGACCGAATCGCCTTAGTAGGTACGACAATCAGAATCATTTGGCTATCGGCCACTGCTTGCTTCATGTCTGTCATGGCTGTAACTGTTTGGGGCAAAGGACAATTATTTAAATATTTAGCGTTCACTTGGGTCTGGTTAAAATAATCGACTAGGGCCTGGTCCCGCCCCCACAAATTAACTTGATGGCCATTATTAGCCAAAACTCTGGCCAGGGCAGTCCCCCAGGAACCCATTCCTAAGACAGCTGTTTGCATAATAATCCTCCTTATAGCTGAGTTTGATAATAATTAATTTGATGCGACCGACGTCGGTAAAGGATAAAAATAAGACTGACTATGACTAAGACGAGTGACAGCCATTGAGAAACCCGTAAGGAACCTAAATAGAGACTATCGGTCCGCATTCCTTCAATCGTGAAACGTCCCGCACCATACCATAGTAAATAAAAAGCGAGAACTTCTCCCTCTAGTAAAAATCTTGGTCGGTGACGAATAACTAAAATAATAAGCAAGCCGAATAGGTTCCACAGAGATTCATATAGAAAGGTTGGGTGATAGTAAGTACCATTAATTAGCATTTGGTCAATAATAAATTGAGGCAAATGCAGTTTTTGGAGAAATTCTAAAGAAACTGGGCCACCATGGGCCTCTTGGTTCATAAAGTTTCCCCAACGACCAATCGCTTGGGCCAAAATTAAGCCTGGTGCCGCCGTATCCAATACCGTAATAAAATTAATTCCATACCGCCGGCACAAGTAATAGAGAGTAACTACCGCGCCAAGCACACCGCCGTATATAGCAATCCCCCCATGCCAAATTTGAATAATTTGATCCGGGTTGGCTAAATAATAATCCAATTTAAAGATGACATAGTATAAACGGGCGCCAATAAAGCCAAAGATGACCGCATAGAAGAAAAGATCAAACACGCGGTCTGGATCAATTCCTTTAGCTATAGCTTCTCGACGAAAGACCCATTCTCCTAAAATAATACCTAGGACGATAATTAAGGCATACCAGCGAATTTGCATGGGGCCCAGCTCAAATGCAATTGGGTCAAAGGCTAACAGTAAGGAACTAATCATGCTCCACCTCACGATTAGAAAGAATCAATGCATCTAAGCGACGGGTAAATTCTTCTTTGGCATCAAAACCAAGTTCAGATGCCCGGAAGTTCATCGCGGCTGATTCAATAATAACGGCCAAGTTACGACCAAGTTTAACTGGAATTTTAATTTTCGGTACATTCACCTCAAAGATTTTTTCATATTCATGGTCATAACCTAAGCGGTCATATTCAATGGTACCATCATCAATTCTTAGGTCAATGATTAAATCCAGCCGACGTTTACGACTAACTGACCGTACCCCGAAAAGGGTCATCACATTGATAATCCCAAGCCCTCGGATTTCTAGTAAATTTTGTAAGATTTCAGGCGCTTCTCCCATCAAGGTTAGCTCATCAATCTGATAAAGTTCGACCCGGTCATCCGCCACTAAGCGGTGCCCTCTTTGAACTAATTCCAAGGCGGTTTCTGACTTACCCACCCCAGAAGCGCCCACTAGGAGAACCCCCATCCCATAAACCTCTAAAAAGACCCCATGCTTGGAGACCCGTTCTGCTAGATAGGTTTCTAAGAAATTGGTTACATTAGCCAACACGCGAGATGTTTTAGACCGGGCTGATAAAATTGGAATTTGATATTTATCAGCAATCGGAATTAACTCTTGGGGCACTTCCATCCCACGGGCAATAATAATGGCAGGGGTGTCCACGGTACACAGATTTTTAAAAATTTCTTGTCGTTCTTCACTAGTTTTACTATTCAAAAAGCCCATTTCCGTCCGACCAATTAACTGCACCCGTTCATGGGGGTAATTATCAATATAGCCGGTTAAAATTAAGCCAGGACGGGAAACTTCACTGGATTTAATTATTATGTTTTCAAATTCTTGACCATATACAATATCTACTGCCAGAGTAGAGGTTAATTCTTTGACACTCACTGTGTTAGACATAAATTTCCTCCTTTTTGCTCGTTCTATTAAAGTATAGAAATTTTTAAGTAAAATAACAAGTTTATTCCCCAATTCTCCCCTGGCATTCCTGAGATTGTCAGACAAGGGTTGCTAAGTAACTAAAAAAGGGATTGAGCTTTTTTGCCCAATCCCAATTATTTTCTCCTACAATTTCGACCTAGAAGTTACTCCAGTCATCCTCAGAATCAGGGGTCACATCACGGCGGTTATGGTTGTTGTCTTTAGATTCTGGCCAAGACCAGCCAGCATTTCCCTTCTTATGACCACGCCCCTTAACTTCGTAATCATTTGGCAGACAAACAGCTAAGGCAATATAGACCCAGAATAGGACCGAACCCGAACCAAAGGCACCGATAAAGAAGATAATCCGGAGAATGGTTGGGTCAATATTAAAAGCTTCACCTAACCCCCCACATACTCCAAAAAGTTTACGGTCAGTTGATGATTTATATAATTTAATCATAGTTATTCACTCTTTCTAATTAAAATTCAGTATCTTTTAAGAAAATATTACCAATCATAGTTTCTAAAGCAAGCTCAACTTGTCCGTTTTCACTTCCTCGGTCAAAAGTAAAGGATTTGGTCGCCTGCATCGTGGTGACTTGATCAAGGCGACTTTGGACCTTACCTTGGTTACTTTTAGCCTTACCTTTAAGACCCAAGGCTTTAGGAATGGCCACTTTAATATCGCCACTTAACGTATTAATCCGTAACTTGCCAACTTCTTGATTCCGCTTAGTTACATAAATATCCGAATTATTACCATCAACCGTTACGTCTTTTAGATTATCCTCTAGACGGATATCCCCATTTAAACAGGAAATCATGATCATATCAATGTCTGAACTTTCAACATTAATATCGCCATTTAAATTATCAAGGTCTAACTTATCAGCATGACAGTCAGCCACTCTAATATCGCCATTGCGATTAATTAAATCCAAGCTTTTAACTTCTATGCCCTTAACCACTAAATCACCATTGGTTAATTCAAAACGTCCTGCTTTATATGCTTTAGCTGGTACAGATAAAATGCCATCCATCGATACATAAGGGGATTGGATATCTAAGACTAAGGTGTTTTCATTCACTTCCAGTTTAGCATATCTCATAAAATCATCGACACTGGCTTCTTCAAAGTTACCATGGAGTCTTAATTCAGCGCTAAGGTGGGCTTGGTCATCCTCACTGGTTTTCACGATCATTGACCCATTGAATAAGCGTACATCGATATCTTCAAAGTTAGTTTCTGAAAAATCAAAAGTATGATTTAATTTTTGGGTCCGTACCCATGGGATTTTGAAAGAAAGATTCACATCCTTGCTTGAAAAGCCCTTAACGAAATCATTCACTTGGTCTCGTAGACTTTGGCCTAATTTCTTAGATTCATTGGCAAAATCACGGGCTGTCTGACTATACTTTTTTGCATTATCATTCAGGGTCGTCCGGATGTCTTGATATGACTTATGACTACCAGATAATTGGTTTAATTCCTGTTCAATAGTTGCTTCTTTTTCTTTCAAATCATTAATCTCAGCGGTGAGTTGTTCAGATTGTTGTGATAATTCTGAACTTTCGCCTTCTAATTCCACTAAAACTTCCACTTCTCTTAGACGTTGTTGAGCAATGGTCAAGCTCTCTTGATTTTTACTTAAGGCTGCTTTTAATTCAGCGATTTTAGCGTCAGTTTCTTGGCGGTTATCCGTTGTTCTATGGTCATGTTGATCTTTTTCAATCGCTTGATCATTTAAATCTTCTGCTAGATCATCTCTTTTTGCTGCTTCTAATAAGTCTAAGGCTTCTTCCATACTGATGACTTTATTTTTAACTAATTCAATAATACGTTCTTTTTCATTCATCCTGATTCCTCCTAGCTATAAATATCCTTGTCTACATTCACTATTATGCCAAGAAGCAAAAAAATAAACATAGGCCCCAAGACCTATATTTATTTTTTAAGATTATTTTAGAATTTTTTTCAAATATTGGCCAGTATAAGAGTCAGCCACCTCAGCCACCTCTTCTGGGGTGCCAATTGCAATCACTTGCCCCCCGCCGACACCGCCTTCCGGCCCCATATCAATAATATAGTCAGCTGTCTTAATCACATCTAAATTATGTTCAATCACAACGACCGTATTTCCAGCTTCAACCAGACGGTCTAAGACTGCCAATAAGCGTTTAATATCTGCTGGATGGAGTCCTGTGGTTGGCTCATCTAAAACATAGAAAGTATCGCCGGTTGATACCCGTTGTAACTCAGCCGCTAATTTCATCCGTTGGGCTTCCCCACCGGATAAGGTTGTGGCAGATTGGCCTAGACGGACATAACCTAAGCCGACATCCACCATGGTTTGGAGTTTACGTTTGATCTTAGGGATATTTTCAAAGAAGTCTAAGGCTTCTTCAATGGTCATATCTAAGACTTGGGCAATATTCTTACCTTTATAGGTTACTTCAAGCGTTTCTGAATTATAGCGGGTGCCATGACATACTTCACAAGGCACATAGACATCGGGTAGGAAGTGCATTTCTATTTGCTTAATCCCGGCACCTTTACAGGCCTCACACCGACCACCCTTGGTATTAAATGAAAAACGCCCCTTATTATAACCATGAATTTTGGCTTGGTTGGTTTGTGCAAACAGGTCCCGAATATCATCAAAGACCGAAGTATAGGTCGCTGGGTTGGACCGTGGCGTCCGACCAATTGGGGACTGGTCTATATCAATCACCTTATCCAAGCCTTCCCAGCCGGTAATTTCTTTAAATTTACCTGGTTTCTCTTTGGTAGAAGTCAAACGCTTCGCTAGAGCAATTTTCAAAATCCGATTTACCAAACTTGATTTACCTGAGCCTGAGACCCCAGTCACACAGGTAAAACGACCAATCGGAAAGGCCACATCCACATTTTGTAAATTATTTTCTTGGGCCCCTTTAACCTTGACCCAACCTAAATCTTCTTGGCGGCGGTGGTCTGGGATTTCAATTTTCTCCTTACCAGATAAATAACGACCCGTTATGGACTTAGAATTAGCCATGACTTGCTTAGGTGTGCCTGCTGCAATGACCTGACCTCCATGTTCCCCTGCCCCCGGACCAATATCAATAATATAGTCAGCTTCTAGCATGGTTTCATCATCATGTTCAACGACAATTAAAGTATTGTCTAAATCTCGCATTTGTTTTAAAGATTCAATCAAACGGGCGTTATCTCTTTGGTGGAGGCCAATGGAAGGTTCATCAAGAATATACATGACCCCAGATAAGTTAGAACCGATCTGCGTTGCTAAACGGATCCGTTGGGCTTCACCCCCAGATAAGGAGCCTGCCACCCGAGAAAGGGTCAGATATTCTAAGCCAACATTATTTAGGAAGGTCAAGCGGTCGCGAATTTCCTTAATAATTGGTTGACTAATTTGAGCGCGACTATCGTCAAAGCTTAAGTTTTGGAAGAAATCCAGACAGTCTCCGATGGATTTTTCAGTGACTTCTGCAATGTTTAAGTCTTTTACCTTAACAGACAGAGCCTGCTCATTTAACCGTTGACCGTGGCAATGAGGACAAGTCAATTCATACATATATTCCGCCATTTGTTCGCGGACGAAATCAGACGAAGTTTCGCGGTAGCGACGGTCAATGTTATTTAAAATTCCTTCAAAGGTTAACATTTTAGTTGTCTTGGTGTTACCCATCATCGATTTATAGGTAAACTTATAGTTAGCATTCAGTTTGCCATATTTAATCAATTCTTGTTGTTTTGAAGTCAAGTCCTTGAAAGGCACATCCATCGGAATACCTTCACTCTCAGTGAAAGCTTTCAACATAGAATAATAATAATAGGTATCATTAGCTTTCCATGGAGCTAAAGCCCCCTCTGCTAAAGTCAAAGTGGGGTCAGGAATAACCAAGTCTTCATCGACAGTTAAACGCGACCCTAAACCGTCACAATAAGGACAAGACCCAAAAGGGGCGTTAAATGAAAAGAGCCGCGGCTCTAATTGGTCTAAGGAAAAGTCACAATAAGGACAGGCGTAATGTTCATTAAAATAAAGGTCTTCGCCTTCTAAAATATTAATAATCACATAGCCTTCCGAAAGACTAAGGGCTTGCTCAATTGAATCAAACAAACGTGACCGAATTCCTTCTTTAATGACAATCCGGTCCACCACGGCTTCGATATTATGTTTTTTGTTTTTTTCTAAATCAGGCACTTCTGTAATATCATAAATTTCACCATCAACCCGGACACGAACATAGCCATCCTTAGCGGTTTTTTCTAAGACTTTAACATGTTGCCCCTTCTGATTACGGATCAGGGGTGCTAACACTTGGATGCGCGTCCGTTCTGGTAAAGCTTGAACACGGTCAACAATCTGTTCGGGTGACTGACGCTCAATCGGAATATGGTGGTTAGGACAATAGGGGGTCCCCACTCGGGCGAATAAAAGCCGTAAGTAATCATTGACCTCCGTTGCAGTACCTACGGTTGAACGGGGGTTATGGCTAGTTGTTTTTTGGTCAATCGAAATAGCTGGACTTAGGCCTTCAATTGAATCGACATCCGGTTTATCCATTTGCCCTAGAAATTGACGGGCATAGGCTGATAAACTTTCGACATAACGTCGTTGACCCTCAGCATATAAAGTATCAAAGGCAAGCGACGACTTACCAGAGCCAGATAATCCTGTCATGACAACTAATTTATTCCGGGGTATTTCAATATCAATATTTTTTAGATTATGGGTCCGAGCCCCTTTGACTTTGATTACGTCTTTTACCATGTAATTACTCCTTTTTGGCTTACTTCACTCTATGAAATACATTATAACATACTGAACATATGTTCGTCTTAAAATAGACTCATTTCCCAACCAAGTCTGTAATTTGATTATTAACTTTTATGTATATTTAAAAACCTTATCTTAGCTTTATATCCGGCATTTTAAAATAAAAAAAGAGGAGCTAGGCTTTCACCCAACTCCTTGAAAATAATTTATTTATCTATAATTATTTTACAGCTTCTGCCCAGTCAGCAACATCGCCTAAGAAGATATTCTTGATAGCTTCTAATTTCAAGTCTTCAACAGCGTTTTCTTTGTTAACAACCACTGCGATACCATCAATTGCGATTGCATCAAATTCTAAAGCTTCTTTTTCTTCATCACTTAATTCACGAGAAGCCATACCTAAATCAGCGGTACCTTCCATAGCAGCTTCCATACCAGCAGATGAACCGTTTGAAGTGATGTTAATTTTAACATCTGGATTTAAGCCCATATATTCTTCAGCTAATTTTTCCATTAAAGGAGTTACAGAAGTAGAACCAACAACTTCTATGTCACCTTTTAAGCCTTCTTTAGCTTCATAAGCAGCTAATTCAGCTCCAGCTTCTTCTGAACCAGCTTCTGATGTAGCTTCTTCTGAGCTTTCTTCAGATGCAGCTTCTTCAGATGCAGTTTCTTCTGAGCCTTCTTCTGATGCAGCTTCTTCTGAACCTGCTGCTTCTGAACCTTCTTCAGATGCAGCTTCTTCTGAGCCAGCTTCTTCTTCTTCGTTAACACCAGCAGATGAAATATAGCCTTCTTCTTCAACGATTGCTTGTCCATCAGCTGAGTGGATATAAGATAAGAAGTCAGTTGCTACGTCAGACATTTCGCCATCTTTTTTCCAAGCTACGTTAAATGGACGAGCGATTGCATAGTCCCCAGCTTTAATGTTTTCAGCAGTTGCTTCAACGCCGTCAACCTTAACCGCTTTAACTGAATCATCTAAAGATCCTAAAGAGATATAACCAATTGAAGCTGGGTCACCAGCAACAGTAGTCATAACACCATTCGTTGAGTTTTGGATACTTGCTGCTTGTGAAGTCATGTCGTCGCCATTTTCGTCAACAACACCAACGATTTCAACAAAAGCGCCACGAGTACCTGAACCATCTTCACGAGAAATTACATTGATAGGTCCTTCTTGTGCGAAAACTGGCACAAAAGAAGCAAGTAATAAAGCGGCAGATGATACGAATTGCAATGATTTTTTCATTAAAAAATCTCTCCTTTAATTTGCTTTTCTGTATTAGAAACAATGTCCGACAGACCAATTTCCATCGATACAAGCTAAGTTTACCATCTGAATATAAATTCTTAGTAAATTTTATGTAAATTTTATGTAAAGGAAACGAGCAAGCTTAGATCGTATGATCCTAAGCTTGCTCTAATTATAATAGACTCCAGTTCTTTAAGATTAACTAAAAAAGGGACCTAGCCTCTCGCCCAAGTCCCTTTCATCCATAATTTTATGATTTAATTATTTAATTATTTAATTCGATAATCGAACCAGTTTCAACATAGATAATCCGCTCACAGATATTAGTCACATAGTCCCCAATCCGTTCTAAGCTAGTACCAATGCCGACATATTGGATTCCGCGAGCAACATCCTCTTTGTTTTCTTGCATCCATTTTGCAGCTTCGTGATAGAGACGTTTTAATTGCGCATCGACTTCTTTATCTTTAGCCGCAATACGATTAGCGGCTTCAACATCATAGTTAGCCCGGGCCTCAATCACTTCAACCAGCATTTCACCTACAAAATTCTGCATCGTGAAGATAATTTCATCTAAAATATCAACTCGATTTTCAATTCCTTCTGTTCTAATCACAGCACGAGCAATTGATACAGAGTGGTCAGCTATCCGTTCAAAATCGTTGGATGAAATCAAAGCCGCAAAGACCCGACGTAAGTCATGGGATACCGGTTGTTGTAAAGCAACAATCTTATAGGCTTTTTGTTCAATTTCATTTGTTAAGTAATTGATTCTTAAATCATCTGAGATCAATTCTCGGCCTAATTCTTCATCAGCGTCTTTAAATGATTTGATTGCTTTATGGAAAGATTCTACGACAGCATTACCTAAACGCGTAATATCATTGGATAAGTCTACTAATTCTTCTTCAAATAGCGTTCTCATTTCTTACTTCCTCCCTTTTTGGGTTTAATCTAACCAAAGCGACCTGAGATGTAGTCATTCGTCCGTTGGTCAACTGGATTAGAGAAAATCTTTTCAGTATCATCAAATTCTACCACTTCTCCGGTTAGGAAGAAAGCTGTTTTATCAGAAATACGGCCAGCTTGTTGCATATTATGCGTCACAATAATAACAGTATATTTATTCTTTAAATCATGAACTAATTCTTCAATTTTATTAGTGGAAATTGGGTCTAAGGCAGAAGTTGGTTCATCCATCAATAAAACATCTGAATCATTGGCAATCGCCCGAGCAATACAAATCCGTTGTTGTTGCCCCCCAGATAAATCGGTTGCTTTACGGTCCAATTTATCCTTTACTTCTTCCCAGACAGCAGCGCCTTTAAGACTTTCTTCAACAATCCGATCTAATTCCTTACGGTCTTTAATACCATGAGTCCGAGGACCATAAGCAATGTTATCATAAATCGTTTTTGGAAATGGATTTGGATGTTGGAAAACCATCCCAACCCGTTTACGTAAAAGGTTGACATTATAATTTTTTTGGTAAATATCTTCACCGTCTAAACGGATTAAGCCATCCACCCGAGTGCCAGGTACTAAATCTTGCATCCGGTTTAAAGTTTTTAAAAAGGTTGATTTCCCACAACCAGATGGTCCGATAAAAGCAGTCACCTTATTGGATTCAATTGCCATATTAATGTTTTTTAATGCATGAAAATCACCATAATAAAAATCTAAATCTTTAATATCAAATTTGATTGGATTGGTCATCTTATTTTCCTCCTGAAGCTAACTTGTTACTTAACCATGTAGAAATTGAATTAATTATTAGAACCATTAAGACTAAAATTGCTGCGGTTGAATAGGCTTCACTCACATGAAAACCTTCTTGCGATAGCATATACATATGAACAGCTAGTGTCCGTCCGGAATCCCCTAACCCTCTAAGCATAGAGGTAGATGACCCAAGGGTATAAATAAGCGCGGCAGATTCACCAACAATACGCCCAACAGCAAGGATAATCCCTGACAAAATACCTGGCATGGCTACGGGTAGAACAACCGTAAAAATTGTTCTTAATTTACCAGCGCCTAAGGCCAATGAACCCATCCGTAACTCATTATTGACGGACCGCAATGCTTCTTCTGTGGAAGAGATAATAATTGGCAAAATCATAATGGTAATCGTTAAAATCCCAGCCCAATGTGAATATCCCATCCCTAAATTGATGACGAAGAATAACATCCCGAACAAACCATAAACAATGGAAGGAACTGCCGCTAAGGTATCTGTAGCTAGACGAATCACTTTTAAAAACTTATTGTTTGGATCTGCATATTCTACCAAATAGAAAGAGGTAAAGACCCCAAAAGGAACGGCGATTAATAAGGCGATTGCCACAATGACAAGTGTCGAGATAATTGCAGGCATCATCGAAACATTGGATGTCGTATATTTCCAATTAAACATACCCCAGTTCATATTAGGAATCCCTTTATAAAAGATAAAGATTACAATAAACATGAGCATGGCTAGGGTAAATAGACCCGCTACCCAGACAAGTCCTTTGATAAATTTATTCATGCTTATCTATCCCCTTTCGATTTAACCACCATAAAGATACTATTTATGATTAAAATGAAAATGAAGAGGACCACCGCTGTTGCAATCAGCGCTTCACGGTGACGACCAGAGGCATAACCCATCTCCAATACAATATTTGTGGTTAAGGTCCGTGTTCCTGAAGCAAGATTACGTGGGAATATTGGTTGGTTCCCAGTAACTAAAATGACCGCCATGGTTTCACCAATGGCCCGTCCAATTCCAAGAATAATGGCTGAAAAAATTCCTGGTTTTGCTGCCGGCACTACCACGTTCATAACAGACCGCTCATGGGTTGCTCCTAGACCTATACTGGCTTGATAGAAGGAATTAGGTACGGCCCGTAAGGCTGCTTCAGAAAGTCCAATAATAGTTGGTAAAATCATCACTCCAAGTAAAACTGAAGCGGTGATAATATTCATCCCTGTTCCACCAAATAAATCCCGTGAAATCGGCACAAAAATTTGGAGGGCAAAGAAACCATAAACAATCGATGGAATCGCCGCCATTAAGTTAATGGCTGGTTTAGCAAAACGATATAACTTGTCTGGACAGAAAAATGCCATAAAAATTGCGGTTAACACTCCAATCGGAACCCCAACAATAACTGCCCCTAGAGTAACAATGATAGATCCCACAATCATCGGTAAAATTCCAAACTTAGGGTTAGAAGCTGTTGGTCGCCATACATCACCTAGCAGGAATTTACCAAATCCCTCTTCTAACATAAAAGGCAAACCGCCTTTAAGAATAAAGTAAAAAATTAAAATAATCGAAATGATTGATATTGAAGCAGAGAAAATAAAAACCCACTTCATCAATGATTCCTTCAAATCACCACGTCGCATATGCAATCTCCTCATCCTAAATCTACTATAACATCTACCATAGATACTACATTCCTATTGTACAGATTAAATGTAAAAACAATGTAAATTTTATGTAAATTCGATACAGAAAAATTTACACAAACGTTTACATTGCTTCCGGAATTAATTATTAATAGGAATAAAAATTTTAAACGTGGTTCCTTGTCCTTCTACACTGGTAACCTGAATATTGCCCTCCATAATCCTCACTAAATTATTAACAATGGATAGGCCCAGTCCTGTTCCACCTGAATTGCGGCTTCGATCTTTATCCACTCGATAAAAGCGTTCAAAAATCCGACTCTGGTCTGCTTCAGGAATTCCAATTCCTTTATCGGACACTTGAATCAAGGCTCCTTGCTTAACTTTTTCAACGGCTAGTAGAATTTCGCCCCCAAAATCAGAATAATTAATCGCATTATCAATTAAGTTAATCATAATTTGTTCTAGACGATGTTTATTGGAATCGATCATAAGCTGGTCAATATTAGATGAGAAATTCATTCGAATGTTCTTCTGTTGGGAGGCTTGTTTAAATAATTGTAACACTGCTTTGCCAGTCGCTACTAAGTCTAAAAGCTGAGTCTCCCAAGGTTCAGAATTTTTTTCAACCCGGGATAATTCTAAGATATCATGAATAATCACTTCTAAACGATTACTTTCCTTGGCAATAATTTCAACAAATTGCTTGGTCATATCAGGGTCTGAAAGGGCTCCATCTAAAAGCGTCTCGGCAAAACCTTTAATAGCAGTAACTGGTGTCCGTAACTCATGTGATGCATTGGCAACAAATTCCGTACGAATCGTTTCTAATTTACGGTTACGGGTCACATCATATAGCAATACTAAGGATGAATGAGCTATATGACCAGACCGTTCCCGTTGGTAAGGAATAATATTCACATCAATCACCCGGTAATCGGGATAGTAAAACTCAATTTCTTCTTGCTTAGCTTGTTCATCTTTCTGTACTGCCCTAATCAGTTCAACCAACCGAACTGAACGAATGATTGTTTCAAAAGGTAAACCAACAATTGGCGCAGATAAGTCTAAAAGTTTCAACGATTCAGGATTATTTAATTCAATCCGATCACGATCATCTATTAAAAGCACACCTAAATTTAAATGGTTTAATAAAATAGATAGGCGTCGTTCACTGTCCTCAAGATTCCGATATTGGTGCCGGAGCTGGGTCACTAAATCCTCTGCCGAATCATTTAAATCAGCTAAACTAGTAAAATTTGCAGTGACCTTATAATAACGATAATCTGAATCAACAATATGACGTAATTGTTGGCTCATCTCGCGGATAGGCTTAGTTACAGTCCCATAAAGTGCTAAGCGGCCTAACAGAAATACTAAGATAATTGCTAGTAGACTGGCAATCTTAACCCGGTTAAAAATTGCTTGGGTGGATTTAAAATAGGACGGTTCATAAACTAAATAATAGGCAGGGCTTTCCTGGTCAATGGCCTCGACCCGTTGAAAATATAAGCCATTGATTTTTCCGGTCCTGCTCGGGGCTTTTCTTATCTCTTGACTCAACATTTTTAAACTAATGGGTAGGTTTTTAAATAACTGCGGTCCAGAAACAGCAATAATCCGGGTATCGGAATCAAGCGTCTGCTCAACCGGCTCTATCCCATTGATTGTCTCTAAGTTATCCATAAAATCTTTTGAATCAACCATTTGGACCTGTCTAAGATAGGGTGTTGCCCGGTCTAATTGATTAATTATCGCAGCATCTAAAACCCGGTCTAAGCCTAAACTAACCGTGATTAAAGCTAAGAGTAAAAAGAAGAGAGACCGGTTAAAAAGCCATTTTAAAAATCGATTTGACTTTTGCGGCATTATTCTGGTACCTCAAATTTATAACCAAAGCCACGCATTGTTTGGATATATTTAGGATGGCGATTATTATCTTCGATTTTCTCTCTCAAATGGCTAATATGAACATCAACAATTCGAGTTTCTCCCACATAATCAAAATCCCAAATTGAATTTAATAATTGTTCGCGACTCAAAATTCGGCCTCGTCGTGTGACCATATAAACCAATAATTCAAATTCCTTAGGGGTAATATCGACTTTTTTATGGTTGACCCGCACTTCATAGTGCTCAGGATAAATTTCTAACTCGCCCACCTTTATCAAACGACTCTCTTGAGTAACTGGACTCTCTGCTCCTTTTGCTAGTGTATTTTCATAATTATGACGAATTTGGTCCAATTCTAAGCCAAAATTATCATTATCTCTTACTTCCATGGTTTCTTCTTCATCAAGGTCAACAATATTTAGGTCATTTTGACTACCTGTCCGCCGTAAAATTGCCTTAATCCGAGCCAAAACTTCCCGTGGGCTAAAAGGTTTGGTCATATAATCGTCGGCACCTAATTCTAGTCCAACTACCTTATCATATTCTTCATCTTTAGCCGTTAACATGAGGATAGGAACCTGGGACCCCTTTTTGCGAACTTTACGGCAAATATCCATCCCATCCATACCAGGTAACATCACATCCAAAATAATAAAATCATACTTATTTTGTTCAATCATTTCATAAGCTAATAAGCCATCGTCTGCTTGATCAACTTGATAGCCAGCCTGTTGTAAATTGTAGGCTAATAAGGTTAAAATTGATGGCTCATCATCCACTATTAATATATGTTCCACGAGGGACCTCCTATTATATATCGAATCTTTTGCAAGTTAATCTTACCATGCTAAAGGCGAGTTGAAAACTTTTTCTCTAATTACTTAATATTTCAAGACTTAAAGGAATTTCTCTTCTAAACAAAAACCCTTAAAGGTTAGCAGTCATAGCAACCTTCAAGGGAATAATTCAACGTCTTTTATATTTGGAGAAACCGCCGCGTCGCTCGACGTGCTCCCAAGTTACCTAACAGAATACCGATAATTAATAAACCAGCGCCGATATACCAAAGTATCGGAAAGAGTGGGGTAAAACTTAAAATCCGTGCTCCAAACAGTTCAACACTAGCCGACTGAATCCCGTTATAAATCGCATAAAGTAAAGCCGTGGCAAAGATTGCTGAGAGAGTTCCCATAAACATCCCCTCATAGACAAAGGGAGCTTTAATATAACGGTTGGTCGCCCCCACCAAGCGCATAATCTCTAATTCAGTTTGGCGCGCAGCAATGGTGAGGCGAATTGTGTTAGAAATTAAGAGAATCGCGATTACAATCAGAATTGCTGCCACTAATGCAATAATAGTTCGTGCAATTTGGATCGTTGACAATAAATTCTGAGTATCGATTTCACCATAAGTAACCTCACTTGCATAAGGAAGCTTAGAAATAGCTTGCGTCACACTCTCTAAATTAGCTGTATCATCAACATCTACTAAGAAGACATTATAAAATGGATTATCATCACCTGAAAACATTTCAAAGTCAGAACCCATTTGTGCGACTAAATCTTGGTATTCTTCTTCCTTAGTCCGATAGGTCACCCCACTAACGTGGTCCAGGGCTTCGATTGATTCTTTTAGCTTGGCTTCGTCATCCTTATCCGCTGCTAAATCAATATGGGTCCGAATCTTAACCCCACCCTCAATATCTTGGGTAATATTTTGAATATTTTGGGCTAAGAGGACAAAACCACCAATCATGATTAGGGTTAAGGTCATGGTTAAGATAGTCGCAATCGTCATCCAACCATTCCTAAATAAATTACGGAAGGCATCTCGGATATGACGGAAAAAATTACGAAATATCATAAATTATAATCCCCCTCTACCTCATCGGATACAATCCGACCTGCTTCAATCTGAATTACCCGGTGTTTATACTGGTCTACTAACTGATTATTATGGGTCCCCATGATAACCGTGGTTCCTTGAGCGTTGATAGTTTCTAACACCTCAAAGATTTCTCGTGCCGTTTTAGGGTCTAGATTTCCAGTTGGTTCATCCGCAATAATAATCGAAGGTTCATTAGCCAAGGCACGCGCAATCGCCACCCTTTGTTGTTCCCCACCTGATAATTCATCGGGAAATTGGTTAGCTTTTCGGGTAAGGCCAACCAAGTGTAATACTTCTCTCACCCGTTCTTTAATCACTTTTTTCTTCGCCCCGGTAACTTCTAAGGCATAAGCTACATTTTCATAGACTGTCAACTTAGGTAATAGTTTAAAATCTTGAAAAATTACGCCTATATGACGTCGTAATTTAGGAATATGGCGGTTTTTAATCGCATGAACTTGGTAAGGACCGACGGTTAATTTTCCTTTAGACAGGCGCTCATCGCGATACATTAACTTCATGAGGGTTGATTTACCTGAGCCAGAGGGCCCAATAATATAGACAAACTCACCCTGTTCAATGCGTAAGGAAGCATCCTTTACAGCTACAATCCCATTACTATATCGTTTACTAACATGGGTTAACTGAATCATTTAAGTCACCATCCTTTCAGTGTATTTTTTCATAATCTCTATTTTAACGTAAAAAGCTAACTTAGGAAACTTGTAAAAAGTTCCAGTCTATTCATTTTCAAAATCTTCATTTCTAATCGCAGTGGTTGATTGAATGGAACTACGCCACAAAACAACTTGTTCCATCCTAATCAACTCAACTGTGCAGGAAATTAAGGCAGCTGAGCTCACTTGTCCACTCAGCTACTGGAGCACTATGTCGCTTTGCTCCGAGTACTCCAGCAAACTAAAATCTTAGATTTTCTACTTCTTGCCCGCTCCCTTCAGTTTGCTTTCAATCTTGATTTTGGACCTGCCATTTTAAATAAGCATCCATAAAACCATCTAAGTCTCCATCAATGACCGCTTGACTATTTCCGACTTCATAGCCGGTCCGGTGATCCTTCACCATAGAATAGGGATGGAAGACATAAGACCGAATCTGTGAACCCCAACCAATCTCTAACTGTTGGCCTTTAATGGCAGCCATCTCTTTGGCGCGTTCCTCTTCCTCACGTTGATATAATTTAGCCTTTAACATGGCCATGGCTTGATCACGGTTTTGGAATTGGGACCGTTGAGCTTGGCTTTGGGTTACAATCCCCGTGGGAATATGGGTAATCCGCACGGCAGATGAAGTCTTATTAATATGCTGACCCCCAGCTCCAGAAGCCCGGTAAGTGTCCACTCGAATATCATCCGGATTAATTTCAATTTCAATGGAATCATCCATTTCCGGGGTCACCTCAATTGAAGCAAAGGAGGTATGACGACGGGCATTGGAATCAAAGGGCGAAATTCGCACTAAACGATGGACGCCTTTTTCTGATTTTAGATAGCCATAGGCATTGTGGCCCTTGATTTCTAAAGTGACTGATTTAATACCAGCCTCGTCTCCGGCTTGATAGTCTAAAACCTCCACTTGAAAGCCTTGTTTGTCGGCCCAACGCTGGTACATACGAAGTAACATAGATCCCCAATCTTGGGATTCTGTTCCCCCAGCTCCAGGATGGATTTCTAAGATTGCATTGGCACTATCATGGGGGCCTGACAAAAGTAATTGTAATTCATAATTATTTAAAGCCTTACTGGTGACTGTCATGATGTCTTCTGCTTCGCTTAGCATGTCCAGATCTTGACTTTCCTCATATAGTTCCAGCGCCATCCCTAGATCATCAACTTGACTGACCAAGTCCTGAATGGTTTGGTAGGAAGCCTTCGCTTCGTTCAACTGACTAATCACCTTCTGAGCTTTATCATTATCATCCCAAAAATCAGGCGCCAGCATCTGGTGCTCATAATCAGCAATATCTTCTTCCAATTGGTCTAAGTCAAAGAGACCTCCTGATTGAGATAACTTGGTCTTGGGCCTCCGTTAAAAAATTCTTCATTTCATATAATTCCATCTAAATTACCCCTTTACTAGAAAAGAAAAAGAGGCAGTCGCCAAGAGCTTGATTTTACTTAAAATCTTTGCACCTGGAACCGTCCCTTTTAACTCGTAACCTGACTAGGCACTTTGCATATTTTGACGAATTTGGGCTTTCATAATAAAACGAGTCACATCATATTCAATTGCGGCTGACATTTCTTCAAATCGTTCATAGCCCTCTGTTTGATATTCAGTCAATGGATTTGTTTGGGCATAGGCACGAAGACCTACACTTTGACGAAGGTTATCCATCATATCAATATGGTCGGTCCATTTAGAATCAACTACTCGTAAAATAACCACTTTTTCAAATTCTTTAACTTGTTCTGGTGTAGCTAAAGCAGCAATCTTTTCATCATACTTACTTTCAGCCAAACCATAAAGGAAGTTAATTAATTCTTTACGATTCTTACCTTGGAGTTGACTTAGACTTAATTCATCCGGACTAACTAAAGCAGCATGACCAAAATCAAGTAAACTTTCTAAGTTCCAATCTTTCTTCTTATCTGCCTCCGTAGCAATTTCAACTTGACGGGTAATCGTCCGTTTAATCATAGCTTTAACATATGGGGTCAATGACTCTTCGGCTTGAATGACTTGCAAGCGTTGTTTGTAAATAACTTCCCGTTGTTCACGCATGACTTCGTCGTATTCCAAGACATTCTTACGGGTATCATAGTTATTCCCTTCAACCCGCTTTTGGGCTGACTCGACTTGACGAGAAAGCATACGAGAATTGATTGCTAAATCATTATCTTCATCTGACTCAGCCATTTTTTCCCAGAAAGCTTGGATTCGTTCAGATCCAAAGCGACGCATCAAATCATCTTCTAATGAAAGATAGAATTGTGAAGCACCTGGGTCTCCTTGCCGACCAGAACGACCCCGTAATTGGTTATCAATCCGACGCGATTCATGACGCTCAGTTCCAATCACACATAGACCACCCAATTCTTTAACACCTGAGCCTAATTTAATATCGGTACCCCGACCAGCCATGTTAGTTGCAATCGTTACGGCCCCTTTTTGACCAGCTTGCATAACTATTTCAGCTTCTTTAAAGTGATTTTTAGCATTTAAGACTTCATGCGGAATACCAGCTTGGCGTAATAATTTAGATAAGTATTCAGAAGTTTCTACGGCAACCGTACCGACCAAAATCGGTTGGCCTGTGGCATGTCGTTCTTTAATTTCCTCTACTACCGCTTTGAATTTTGATTTTAAGTTTGGATAGAGTAGATCAGAAGCATCGTCCCGAATAACTGGCCGGTTAGTAGGTACTTGAACCACGTCCATATTATAAATTTCACGGAATTCTTCTTCTTCAGTCTTAGCAGTACCAGTCATACCAGATAATTTTTCATACATCCGGAAATAATTTTGGAAGGTAATGGTAGCCATGGTCTTAGATTCGTCTTCAATTTCAACGTTTTCTTTGGCCTCAATGGCTTGGTGGAGTCCATCAGAATAACGACGGCCTTCCATAATCCGTCCCGTAAAGCCATCCACGATTTTAACTTTGCCTTCATCAACCACATAATCAATATCTAATAGCATGATATAGTTAGCCCGAAGCGCTTGGTCAATATGATGAACTAAGGCAGTATTATCCACATCATAAAGGTTATTTAAACGGAAAACGCGTTCAGCCTTATCGACCCCTTCATCAGTTAATGATATAGACTTAGAGGTTAAATCAATCGTATAGTCACGTTCTTCTTTCAAGCCTTTAACAAAGTAGTCAGCCCGTGTATATAAGGCAGTTGACTTACCAGCTTGACCAGAAATAATTAATGGAGTCCGGGCTTCATCGATTAAGATAGAGTCCACTTCATCGACCACCGCAAAATAAAGCGGACGTTGAACCATTTGACTTTGACTGGCAACCATGTTGTCCCGTAAGTAGTCAAAACCTAGTTCATTATTGGTTGAATAAGTAATATCACAATTATAAGCTTCACGTTTTTGGGAAGCATTCATTGAGTTTAAGTTTAAGCCGACGGTTAAACCTAAGAAGCGATAAACTTCCCCCATTTCTTGGGAGTCACGGGTTGCTAAATAATCGTTAACTGTTACCACATGGACCCCTTTACCAGCTAGGGCATTTAAATAAACTGGCATAGTTTCGGTTAGGGTTTTACCTTCCCCGGTTTTCATCTCAGCGATGTTCCCACCATGAAGGATAATCCCTCCTTGAATTTGAACCTTATAGGCATTTAAGCCTAAAACCCGGCGCGCCGCTTCCCGCACGACAGCATAAGCATCAGGTAAAATATCATCAAGACTTTTGCCCTTAGCTAAACGTTCTTTTAATTCTACGGTCATATTTTTTAATTCTTCATCCGACATCGGACGATAGGTTTTTTCTAAGGCTAGAATTTGATCTGCCATTTTAGCCGTCTTACGTAAAACAGCCTTATCATTTTCCACTAAATTTTTAAGCAAATTTGGCATTCTGCTTGTCAGCTCCTTTAATCAGTCATAGGATACTTACACATTGGTCTGGATACCCTTATTGTTTTTTGCATTCACTGTTATAGTGTACCATGTAATTTACAATTTTTGTATATTTATTTCAAGTCCGAGCCTTTTTAATCCAATAATTTTAGTTTCAACCAATAAAATGACTGAAACAACCCAATCTTCTGCCGGTCAAAAATAAAGGACTGAGTTATTTCACCCAGTCCTTTATCATTATTTAACTAACAGTAAGTATTTATCAGTCTTAGAGAGCTGCTGTTTCAATTAAACCATAACGACCATCTTTTCGACGATACACAATTGCAGTTTCCATCGTTTCCGCATCGGTATAGATAAAGAAGTCATGACCTAACATGTTCATTTGTAACACAGCTTCTTCGCTACTCATTGGTTTTAAGCTAATCCGTTTAGATCTTACAATTTCTAATTCTGGCTCTTCTTCCTCTGGACTATTTGCACTTACCGCAAGATCTGGAAGATCCCCTTCGCGAATCGTACCGCCACCTTTGGCTTTACGATTAATTTTGGTTTTATATTTACGAACTTGACGTTCAAGTTTATCAACCACAAAGTCGATACTCTTATATAAATCATCTGTGGTTTCTTCAGCCCGGAGTACTAAGAATGATAATGGAATCGTCACCTCAGCCTTGGCTGTCTTATCGGGATAAACTTTTAAATTCACGTGTGCTGTTGCATCAGGCACATCAGTAAAGAAGCGTTCTAATTTAGCAACCTTTTTTTCGGCATATTCTCTGATTGCTTGGGTCACTTCAATATTTTCCCCGCGAACATTATAGTTAAACATAAAAATCCCTCACTTCTAAATAATATTAAAAGATAACTTTTACCTTTTACTAATTATAACATATTCACAAGAATTTGAAAACGGAAACAATTATTTTCAATTATTCTCGGACTAATGATAGGGAGATAAGTTCATGTTTATCAGTAAAGTAAGGGGTTTCAATCATAGCCCTTTTCGCGGATAATAAAGTAGTTCCAGTTGTATAAACATCATCAAAAAATATAATTTTTTCATGGGCTTTGATAAAATCTATTCCCGATTGATTCAATACAAAAGGTTGGCTCAACTTTAACCGCTCCTGACGACTTTTACGGGCCTGTTTACGTCCATCCCCTTGATAATCAAAAGGAATACAATAGGGTTGCTTAACTAAATCTAAAAGGTGACCGACAGGATGAAAATTACGTTGGCTTAAACTAGTTGGCGAAGAAGGCAAAATAATGAAGGAATAGGACCGATATACTTTTAAGGCATGTTCTAAAGGACCTTTTAAGAGTTGCCCTAAATAAATATCCCCATGGTATTTATAACGAAAAAGCCAATCACGAAACATATCTGTATACGCAAAAAGATAATGATGTCTCAAATAATAGCTAGGGTAGGTGTCCAACCAACGCAGGCAATCCTGGCAATAATCAGCTTCTCCACCAGACTTTAAAATCCGATGACACGCTTTACACCGATGGCTTTGATCCATATCTTGAATTTGAAGCCAAGCCTCAAAACAGTCGGAGCAAATATAGGGAGTATTTAACGGGCGCCAAGCAAAAATATCCTCTAAAGCTAATTTTTTAGGTATTTTTCCCTGACAGAATTCACAAAAAGTATCATTCATGCAATAAACCTCGCTCTCTGGCCAAGCGATTCATCCTTTTAATTTGCTGGCGGGCTGACCACATAGCCATAGATACTCCGTTATGGCCATAAATTAACGTTCCTCTTGGAAAATTTGATTTTCGCCCCACTCGTCCTGACATTTGAATGAGGGCTGCACTCGTAAATAATCTATTATCTGCTCCCACAATATAAACATGACAATTCTCAAAGGTCACTCCGCGCTCTAAAATCGAAGTTGTAATTAAAGCGGATACGTTCCCTTCTCTTAAAGCCATCACCTTATCCTGTCGTTCAGGATCTTGGGCATGGACACAGGCTAGATCCGGATACATCTGGGTTAATAGTGAATATAATTGTTCGGCTAAGGCAATATTCGCCATAAAAATTAACTTTTTTCCAGGATGTCTGAGAAATGAAGAAAGTTTTTGGAATAGTTTACCTTGCTTTTTACCTGACTTCACTTCCTCTTCCCAAGGACCGATATAGTGAAAATCGGGCTCCGGTAAGGGATAGCCATGATAGCGTGCAGGTAAGATGGTCGCCGTCATTTGTCCGTTTTGCACTTGCTTTTTTAAATATTTATCTGGGGTGGCTGTCAAATATATTAGCTTCCCTTGCAGTCCTAAAGCTCCTTGGACTGCCTGATGCAAGATGGGGTCACCCGCATAAGGAAAAGCATCCACCTCATCCACAATCATCAAATCAAAGGCCGCTTTAAAGCGAAGCATTTGGTGGGTAGTCGCAATCAGAATCGGAGTATACCGATAAGGCTCGGTCATAGCTCCATGCAAGACTACCAGATCCAAGTTTGAAAAGGCAGCTTGAATCCGAGGATACAATTCTAAACAAACATCCACCCGGGGTGACACGATGGCTACCCGTCCCCCTTGACTCACAACCTGATCAATTAAAGGGAAAATCATCTCTGTTTTTCCAGCACCCGTCACCGCATGCACCATATGAGGGCGGCCCCTATCCTTCAAACTTTCTAAGAGTTCTTCTTTGGCCCGACCTTGTTCAGCTGATAAACTACCCTGCCAAGTCAGATAACTTTTGCCAGCTAGTCCCAGCGGATCTTTAGCCGGTGGGAGCCCATATAACTTACTTTGACTACTCATCCGACCAAGTTGGATACACTGACGACAATATGAAACAGAGAGCGGCTGACCTTGAGTATCAAGACCATCAAAGTAAATCAAATCTTGATTACCACAACGTTGGCAAGTTCCTTGAATAATAGCCGGTTGGCTTTGTAACTCAGCTTGGATAGCCTGCCATTGGTCAGGGTCTAGGCGGCTCTCATGCTGACTGATTAAACGTCCCCAGAATATGCTTGCTAATTGTTGAGACATAATTCACCCCTAGCAATAAATACCCCATTTAACTCCGTTTCCTTTTAAAAAAACAAGCTTAAGTAGAAATTTCTACTTAAGCTTGTTTTCTAAAATGAGAATATAAGTCTTAATAGAGCTTCGGAACTGTGGCCATGCCACAAGACCCTATGCCAACATGGGTTGCCACAACTGGTCCTAACAAACCAACTTGATAGTCGATGGTGCCAAACTTTTCTTCAAGAATTGCTACCACTTGATCGATCACCTCTTGACCCAAGGCATGGGCAAAATATAATTGAAAGCCTTGAGGGTTGGCTTCAAAAGCACCCTCAGCAATCTCAGCCAGACGTTGATACAATTTACGACGAGTGCGGACTTTTTCTAAAAGGACAATCTCACCCGCCTCATTAAAAAATAAAATCGGTTTAATCGCAAATAGGTTACCAATAATTGCAGCTGAATTCTTCAACCGGCCGCCACGGCTCAAATAAGTTAAGTCTTCCACCGTTAAATAAATATGACTTTGAGCAATCATATCCTTGAGAATTTTATCTAGTTCCGGCATGGCCATGCCTCGGTCTAATAAGCTTAGACTAGTCTCAACTAAGGCCATCATAACCACTGAAGCAGCTTTAGTATCATAGACATAGCATTCAACTTGGTCTTTAAATTCCTGTAAGACTGTCACTGCGGTCTGATAGGTTCCCGAAATGGCGGAAGAAAGGTGAAAGGCCAAGATTCGCTCATAACCTTGATCAACTAAATCTTCAACCAACTGCATATACTCACCGATGGGTGGTTGTGAGGTGGTGGCAGTTTGTTTGGACTGACTCAAATAATCATAGAATTTTTGTGCCTTATCGTCCGAAACTAAATCAGAAACTTGTTTACCATCTTCAAATGTCACAGATAAAGTTACTTGATATACATGTGGGTGTGCCAATAATTGTTCTGGCAGATAACTGGTACTATCAACAATAATTGCTGTTGGCATTTTTTCACTCCTTAACCACGGTATACTCCCTCTGGTAAATAATTAATCTAAGTCATATTTTACCATGATAAATTCGCTTTGTCGTCAAAGGCCCTCAAATTTTTGCCTATTTCATAAAAAAGCAACTGACCGTTACCTCACTCACCCATACTTGCGGGATTTTAAAAACATTTGTAAAATATAGAAAAGTCAGGGGGAATACCATGTCGATTAATTATTATTCAATTGCCCAGCCACAAGAGGCTGAGCTTATTGTAAATAAATCACGTTTTATTAGCTATTTAGAACCTATCACTAGCCCAGACCAAGCCCAAACACGACTGCAAGAAATTCGTAAAGAACATTACAAAGCTAACCACCATTGTTGGGCTTATATTTTAGGGGATGATTCGAATATTCAAAAGTTGTCAGATGATGGTGAACCCAGTGGCACGGCAGGAATGCCCATCTTAGAGGTCCTGAAACAGAACCAATTAACTTATATTCTAGCTGTAGTAGTCCGCTATTTCGGCGGTATTAAATTAGGAGCTGGAGGCCTTATCCGGGCTTATTCATCCGCCACCAGTGAATGTTTGGCTCAGAGTCAACGGATTCAAAATGTTGACCAAAATCAAGTGGAATTAGTCATTGATTATAAAAATAATGACGGCTTGCTTCAATCCCTTCACACACACACCTTACCGCTTGAAATTACCGATACTAAATATACTGATAAGGTCATTCATCACTTATCCATTCCTAGCCAAGAGCTTGACCATGTCATGGTTGAATTAACCGACCGCCTCCAAGGCAAACTGAGTTGGGAAGACCTGGGCATCAAACAAATCAATTTACCTTATCATTAATTGCATCCATAAAAAAGAGACCCTTCAGGATGTCTTTACCAAACGGTAGCGACAATCCTGGAGGGTCTTCTATTATTAAAGTAAATCTTACTTAAGCATTATTCTTGACTTTCAGTTGATTCACTCGCACTGTCAGCTGCTTGGTCTGTGGCGCTATCACTTGCATTTGCATCGGCACCATCACTGGATTCTTGACCACCATCAAAGGTTGGGGCATCAGCTGGTACTTGAATATCAAAGTTTTGACCATGGTTTTTAAAGTTCATTTCAAGATTAAAGACAAGGTTTACTTGGCTATCCTCCGCTGGCATTGCTTCACTAGCAAGTTTAGCAAGATCTTCATTGTCTAAGGTCATATTCATGACTAACTTAGTTACTTTATTTGTATCTTTGGCATAGTGAATTTCATAATTATCAAACATGTCAAAAATCATATTAAAGGCTTTATCATAAGTATCTTTCATTTGAGCTTTTTGTTCTTCAGTCATTTCGATTCCTTGTGCTTCAGCCTGAGCAATGGCATCATCAATGGCTTCTTGTTTAATTTTTTCAATATCAACAACTTTTTGTGCATCTGCCCAGAATTCTTCCGAATTGATATCTGGTTTCATTTTAAAAACATATTCTGAATCGGTTTCAGTAATATCCATATATTTTTCATATAAAGCAACTAAGTCATCTGTTACTTCAGCTTGAGATTCTGTTACTTGAGCCATAGCGTCAGTATAGACTTTAGAAACCTCAGCTTCAACATCAGAAATATCTTCGACTGTCCAAGCAGAACCATCAAAGGCATAAAGAATACTATCTAATACAGTTATCTGACCTGAAAAAGGAATTTCTTGGTTTTGTGTTTCAGTCACATTACCATTTTCGTCCGTTACAGGAACTGCTTGACGAAAATTCCCTTGGCCATCAATAAAAGCAGCAAATTTAGGATCGACATTCATTTGGAAGGTTCCATTTAAATCGCCTGCAATTTGTTCAGTTCCATCGATTGTCACTGAGAAATCTAATTTAGCATCGCCTTCTTGAGAACCTAGTTCTTTATTGGCCTCTTGAACCTTTGTTAAAACATCTTTAACATTAATATCTTGGGCAGAAACTGGCATGGCACCGGCAAAAATCAAACTAACAACAGCAATAGTCGCAATCATTACATTGAACAATTTTTTCATATTTTCACGCCTTTCATTATTTTTTTATAGTATACCATGGATTTAAAATCTGCTCTAATCTAAAGCTTTATTTGATTATATCTATATCATTTTTAAATTTATCCCAAGTTACTTGACTTTCCACCTTATCTTCAACCCCACGAGAGCTTACCTTATCAAAGAGAATTTTAATGGTTTGAAAAAGTAGTTTAAAATCAAAGGCTAAAGAATAGTTCTTAATATACAATAAATCAAAATTTAACTTACTATTAAAATCAGTCGCATACTTCCCGTAAACTTGAGCGTAACCCGTGATACCGGCCCGCACATGATGACGAAGTGAATAATAGGGATTGAGCTCTACGAATTGATTAACAAAAAAAGGTCTTTCAGGTCTTGGTCCAACCAAGGACATGTCCCCTTTAAGCACATTAATCAATTGCGGTAATTCATCAATCCGGGTAGCCCGAATAAACTTACCCACCCGGGTCACCCGACTATCATTACTAGAAGCTAGGACCGGGCCGGATTGAGCCTCAGCTGACTGACTCATTGATCGGAATTTTAGGATATTAAAAGGACGGTGGTCCATGGTAATCCGTTCTTGTTTATAAAAAATTGGCCCGGGTGAATCAATCCGAATAGCTAAAGCAGTAATCAAGGTAATTGGCAAGGTTATAACTAGCAAACAAAAAGCCGCCACAATATCCAAAAAACGCTTGACCATGGCTTCTTCGCTAGCAATACCAAAGGAAGATACTTCAATAATACTTTCATCCTGAAAATTCATAATATTAGGATTAACCATCATGAGGTTTTCAAAGTTGGTTGATATAAACAACTTCTGATTGTGGTCCATCAAAAATTTATAAATTTCTAACCGTTCACTTTCTTCAATCCGACCAGTTAGATAGACAATATCAACTTCATCCGCTAGCTGGCGCACATTATAATAATAATTAGATAGAACCACATGAGTTACCTTATGCCGGCTATTTTTCATGAGGGAGAAGTTTTTAACGGCTTCCAAAGCCCTATCTTCTTGTCCCACCACCATGACTCGTTTCTGACCACGAATACGTTGATAAAGGATGTAAGCCAAGCTATTGAAAGCAAACATTAAAACACTACCCACTAAGAAATTAATTAAGACCACTGACCGGGGGAAAGATAGCCATGAGCCTGCATAAGTTAAGGCCATTAAATAGACGGTCATTGCCAGCTGACTTAAAATGGTGTAATAAGCTAAGTCTAGTAAATTTTTATTATAAAAAATATAAGTTCCAAACAGGATGTTAATAATTATATATCCAATAATAATCCAGGGATAGGAGGCCTCAAAGGCCCAAAGATTTCTTCCCGGAACCTGCCCAAAAAATTTAAAATAAAATGAAATATAAATACCTAGAAGAAATAACAAAGCACCCATGATAGTGGTTGAAATTCTTAGGATATTATTCCAATCTGAATGTTTCTTCAAGAAAAACTTCCTTTCTGTAAAGGATCCTTATCCTTTATTTCTCCCATATTATAAAGGTTTTACTTTCTTTTTACCATAAAAACTCCATTAACTTGACATGAAACAAGTCAAGTATGACAAAATTTTCTAGTATTTTATATTTTGAAAATAACCAGACCCCCTACAAGGCACTAAGGCTCATAGGAGGTCAAGCTTATTTATTTTAATAATCAGTGTGGGATAATTTAAATTTAATCAATTATTTTAAATTGTTCATTAAAGAGTGGACTTACAGACCGGTTTTCATGAATCCGCTTGATGGCTTCACCTAATAATTGGGCTACCGTTACCACTTCAATTTTATCAATATGTTTTTCTTTTGGTAAGGCAATTGTATCAGTAACCACTACTTTTTTGATACAAGATTTTTCTAAGCGTTCAATGGCAGGGCCAGATAAAACAGCATGAGTACAGCAGACATAGACTTCTTTTGCCCCTTTATCTTTAATTCCCTGCGCACCAAGCGTAATAGTACCTGCTGTATCAATCATATCATCGATAATAATAGCAACCTTATCTTTAACATCGCCGACTATATTCATAATTTCAGCAACATTATCTTTTGGTCGACGTTTATCTACGATGGCAATCGGTGCGTGGAGGAACTCTGCTAATTTGCGTGCCCGAGTCACACCACCATGGTCTGGTGAAACAACTACTACATCATCTCCAGATAGATTCTTATCCAAGAAATAGTTAGCTAATAAAGATGCCCCCATCAAATGGTCTACGGGAATATTGAAGAAGCCTTGAATTTGGGCAGCGTGAAGGTCAATCACTAGCATCCGATCTACACCAGCATTGGTTAACATATCTGCGACTAATTTAGAAGTAATGGGTTCGCGTGATTGGGCTTTGCGGTCTTGACGCGCATAGCCGTAATATGGCATGACAACATTAATTGTTTTGGCACTTGCCCGACGAAGTGCATCAATACAAATCATTAACTCCATTAGATTATCATTAACAGGATTTGATGTGGATTGTACGATATAAATATGATCCCCACGGATACTTTCTTCAATATTTACCTTGATTTCACCGTCAGCGAATTTCGAAATACTAATTTTACCTAACTCAACCCCAACTTCATCCGCCACTTTTTGGGCTAATTCGGGATTAGAACTTAAAGAAAATACCTTTAACTTTGGATCTTTATATGTGTGCTTTTCCATTACTACAAATTCCTCCTATTATTTATTTATAAACTTGGGATAGTAATTGGGAATATTAGTTTGGCGTGACCGCGCAATTCCCATCGCGTCTTCAGGTATGTCATCGGTAATAACCGAACCTGCTGCTGTTACAGTTCGTGGTCCAATCTCGACTGGAGACATAATTTTTGTATCACAACCAATAAAAGCTTGATCGCCTACTGTAGAGCGATGCTTGTACTTACCATCATAATTGACAAAGATGGTTCCACAACCTATGTTAATATCTTTGCCTAAGTCGACATCGCCAATATAAGTTAAATGACCTGATTTAGTGCCCTTACCAATCGTCGAATTCTTCACTTCAACAAAATTGCCAATATGGACTTCATCCATTAAATGAGAATTCGGTCTTAAATGAGCAAAAGGACCTATGGTTGCAGCCCGCTCTACTGTAGACTTTTCTATCACAGATTGACTAATTTGCACCTGATCGCCAATTTGACTATCACAAATCTCAGAATGGGCTCCAATATAGGCATGACTACCAATTCTGGTTTGTCCTTTTAAAGAGACGCCACCTTCAATCACTGTATCTGGGCCAATTTGAACTTGGGCCTCAATATAAGTTGTGGCTGGGTTAATTAGAGTAACGCCATTCAACATATGTTTGCGGTTAATCCGGCGGCTCATCAAACGACCTGCTTCTGCTAAAGCAAGGCGGTCATTCACACCTAAAGCTTCGTCTGCATCAGCCATAACGTGAGCGGCAATCAGATGTCCTCGTTCTTGTAAGAGGCCAATCACATCCGGCAGATAATATTCACCTTGTGCATTGTCGTTAGTGACTAAATCTAACATTTCAAATAAGAGTTGATTATCAAAAACATATGTGCCGGTATTAATTTCAGTCACTAAACGTTCGACATCATTAGCATCCTTTTCTTCAACAATATGAGACACTGTCCCATCTGTTTGTCGAATTATCCGACCATAACCAAACGGGTTGTCGAATTGAGCGGTCAGGACCGTTCCCTTGGCACCACTCTGTTCATGAAAGTCGAACAGTTGATTAATTGTTTGGGATGAAATCAAAGGGGTATCCCCACAAATTACTAAAGTAGCCCCATCTTCTCCAGCTAAAATACTTTTAGCCTGTTGAACGGCATGTCCCGTTCCAAGTTGTTCTTCTTGAAGGGCATATTGACTCTTTTCACCTAGTAATTCTTTGACTGCTTGAGCCCCAAAGCCTACTACTGTCACTATTTGATCAACTTTTGCGGCTTGCACTGCATCCACAACATGTTCAATCATAGCGAGGCCATTCACTGGATGTAAGACCTTATATAGATCTGATTTCATCCGTGTTCCTTTACCAGCGGCTAAAATAACCGCTAACCGTTTTGACATTCTGCCACTCCTTTAAGCAAAAAATTTTCCAAATTTATTATAACGTTTTCAAGGCTTTTTTACTAGGAACTTAGATATTTTTTAATAAAGATCCTGGTTGGGCTATCAAATCATGGTGTCTCGTTTCTGAATTAAAAACCATATTGACCGACATTAAGGCTTGCATATCATAAGGTAGTCCATGATCGGGCGCCGTATTTTCGACTAAAACACAAACCCCTGCTTCATGACAATCAAATTCACCTAATAAAGTAATCAGACCATCTACTGTCCCACCATTGCGTAAAAAGTCATCCACAATCAAGACATTACTTCCTGCTTGTAGACTATCCTTGGGTAATTCCATCTTCATGACCGTTTGATAAGAACCTGAAACAAAGGATACGGAAATCGTCGGAGCCACTGAATCCTTGGAATCCCGTCGAACAACCACGGATGGCACATTCAATAAATTAGCGACCAAAGCAGCCAAGCCAACCCCTTTTGTTTCAATCGTCATCACTGCATCGATTCCCTGGTCGGCATAATGGCCAGCAATCAGTTTAGCAGCCAAATGCATAAGCTGCGGATCACGGATAACATCATTTAAGCTAATATAATTACCGGGTAAGACACGGGGACTGGCCTCCAAGATATGGGTCAACTTTTCTTTCAGCAATTTTTTTTCTGCCTTGCCTAAACTTGGTACAAAAATCATCCCACCGCCGGCACCCGTCTGCGAAATTATACTCCCAAATTCATATTTAGCAAATAAATCTCGTAAAATATCCATATCTTCACTCAATGAAGATTTAGATGCACTTAACTCTTCACTTACATCAGAAAATTGGATTAATTGATTAGGGCGTTCTAAAAAATAATGGGTTAAATAAATTAAACGTTCATTGCGTTTAGGTTTAGTCATTGTCATCAGGCCCTCCTTAAGCTTTGCCTTATTTTACCACAAAAAACAAACTTTAACAGTGTTTTTATTATTTTTAGTTCGTGAAACGATTTATTTAAAGAGAGGGCAGAAACGAAACCTAAGTGTTTCCTTTGCCGCCCTCTTGGTATAAGTGTATCTAGTATTTTAAATTAAACTTTGGTGTGTCTTTCCTTATTAAGTTTATAACTTGCTATCGGCTTGTATACGATGGCGTTGACTCTGAGACCAAATACGATGGCAGATCGTCACTACTACAAAAATAAGAATAAATGATAGCGTAATGGACGCACCTGGTGGTGTGTCAAATTGATAGGACAGCGTAATCCCAGCAAAGACTCCTAACAGATTAATCACAAAGGAAAAAAATATCGTTTGCCCAAAGCTCCGTGAAACTTTGATAGCAGTGGCTGAAGGAATAACTATAAGGGCTGAAACTAAGAGCGCCCCCACAATTGGCATCATAATCGAGATCGCCACCCCGGTTACGACTGAAAAAATAATAGACATCCACTTAACTGGTAAACCAGCTGTATAGGCTGTTGCTTCGTCGAAACTCATTACGTACAAAGGACGTTTAAAGATTAAATAAAGCACCATAACTACCAAAGCTAACCCATATAAAAGCTTCACTTCTTGATCTGATATAAGGATAATCGAACCAAATAAATATTGGTCAATATTAAAGACTTGTCCCGATGTATTAAAGGTAATCAGGACTAGGGCCACCGACATCCCCGTCGCCATCATCATGGCGACCGAAATTTCTGAAAAGTCTGCATAGACCACCCTTAAATATTCTATTAATAAAGAAGCTAGCACCACTACAATCAGCGTAGCATAAGTGGGACTCCATTGTAAAAGTAAGCCTAGGGCCACCCCGGCCAAAGAAATATGAGACAAAGTATCTGATAAGAGTGATTGTCGGCGCAGTATTAAAAAGAGACCTAAAATAGGGGTAATAAAGGAAATGGCTAAACCTGCGGCAAAGGCTCTTTGGATGAAGTCATACTGAAACATCTCCATGGGGTTCCCTCCTCTCTATGTAAATGAATCTCACGGTCATAATAGCCCTCCATCTCAGCATCCGCATGGGTTACCATCAAGATAGCTTTACCATGATGGCGGCATAAATGACGTAATAAATCATAAAAGGCGCGTCTTGATTTAGTGTCCATCCCATTCGTTGGTTCATCCAGGACGAAGAAATCAGGATCCGTTGCAAAAACCCGGGCCAGGGAAATCCGTTGTTTCTGACCACCCGATAAATCACCAATCAATTTATGACGTAGGTTGGTCATCCCCACTGAATCGAGGGCTCGCTCTACATGCTCTTGATCTTCTGCATCCAAGCGTTTAAACCACCGGTTCTTCGGATACCGGCCTGACTCAACAAACTCTTGAACCGTAGATGGAAAACCAGCATTAAATGAGGTGATATTTTGTGGAACATAACCAACAGATAATTTCTGTCCTCTTTGATTGATCTTGGCTAGTTTTACTTGTCCCGTTGCTGGATTTAATAAGCCTAAGATTGCCTTGATTAAAGTTGATTTAGCCGCTCCATTTTCACCGGTCAAAATCACAAATTCACCTAATTCCAGACTAAAATTGATATTATTTAAAACTTTTTCATTATCATAAAAAAATGATAAATTCGATACTTCTAGTAATGGCATAAGTACTCCTTTTTCTAGATTGTAAAAGTAATAATTACAATTGTATTTCCATATTACTCTGTCACCGCTTGAATAACAAGTTATATAATCGTTTTATTTTACATAGACTTTGCTTTCCTTTAGCATGGAAACATCGGGAAAATACAATAATGGAGGTTATTTAATGAACTGGACTGTGCTTTTCCAAATATTTTCAATCAATTTAATTTATATTATGCTAAACACTATGAGGGTGATTCTAACCACTAAAGGTTACCGAAATGTTGCTCCCTTAGTTGGTATTATCGAAGTCATTGTTTATACCTTAGGTCTTTCTATGGTCATGAAATTTCTTGATAATCCCATCTACCTGATTGCCTATGCCGTGGGCTTTGGAGTTGGGACCTACATTGGGATTTTAATCGAGGACAAAATTGCCTTGGGTTATTCGGCTATTCAAATTTTCTCCCCTTCTGATGACCACCGCTTAGCCAACAATCTTAGAGAGTTGGGTTATGGGGTCACGGTCCAACCAGCCTACGGAAGGGATGGGGACCGCATAGTCCTGACTGTCCTGACACCACGCTCTAATGAACGGGCGCTTTACCAAACCATTGAGGAAATAGACCCGAGTGCTTTCTATATTTCCTACGATGCCAAGGTTATCCATGGGGGCTTCTGGTCTAAACGCGTTAACCCGCTTGACTTTAAAGAAGGCCTATCTAAATTGCAAGGCAAACTCAATCAACCTCGGAAAGTTTCCAATCAAACTAAAGATGAGTTTATTCGCTGATAGGAGCAGGCAAGAAGCATGAAAATCTCTGATTTTCGCTTGCTGGAGCACTTGGATAAATGTAGTTGAGCTCATACTTTCGCTCAACTACTGGAGCGCTAACTTGTTTACCTCCAAGCGCCCCAGTAAGTGCTCCAATAGTTGAACAAAGATATGAGTTCAACTTCATTCAATAAAGAACCACTGCAAACCACCGCGTTACAATATTTTATTATCAAAAAATAGCTCTCCTTAAGAACAAATACTTAGGGAGAGCTTATTTGATTTATTTTATTTTTTCTTCTTATTAAATAAGGCTTGGGCCCAATCTACAACGTTCATATCTTTAAATCCTTCTGGCAGGACTTCACTTAAAGTTTCAAATTGTTCTTTCAAACTAGAATTCATCAGACGTTGGATTTCTTTAAGTGGCATATCCCGACCTGCTTTTTCAGCTAAGGTCACCTGCTTCAAGACCTCAATATAGGAATAAGCTAAGGCGACGGTTAAACTCGAAGCTGTTGCTCCTGAAATTAAACCACCGGTGACAGTGCCTAGACCCGGAATTAATTTAGTCGCCGATGACACCAAATATTTACCAATTAAGGTAGCTCCCCCAGTACCGCCGATACCAGCTAAAACTGATAAGATTTGCGATTTATCTAAGGATACACCAAAAATTGAAGAAATATGGGCTAACATGCCGATTTGCATTGGTACTAAGACGGCCGAATCAGCTACCGGAATTGGGATAAAGCCGACCCCAAAGGCAGTAGTGATATAACGTTTCGCCCAACGCCTAGCCCTTGCGACCTTGCGGTCTAGATCTACTTGTTGGGCATTAATAAAAGCCCCTTGACTTTCCTCAGGCAAAACTTCAATCGTCATATCAATCAAGGCTTGCAAACCAAAACTTGGTAAATATTCTTTACCCGTCAATAAATAGGGTTTAGCTAAGACTGGAATTATGGCCCGTACTGGTAGTTTCAATTCTTTAAGATAAGTTTCAAAATCTTTCCGTTCTTGACCTAAAGTTTGGGTTAAAACTAGAATGACAGGAACCTTTTTAGCTAAGGCTTGAATCAATTCAATCTCGAAATCCTCAATCCGGCCCATGCTGTTATTAATACAATAATAAACCAGATTAATCGCCGCTTTAGGTCCTTTTTGTGCTTGAACTTTAATTAAGTCTGCTAAAGTCGTCAAAACTTCTTTTTGGTTTCGTTGGCTCAACTCCAAGCCCTTGGTATCATACAGGACTACTGGTAAACCTTCTTTAGTAATTTCTTGAATATGCTGGGTAATCGGTTTACCCACCCCGGTTTGGGCAATTTTTTCGCGAAAAATTGCATTAATGAGGGTCGATTTACCTGACCCAGTTTTACCTGCGACAATAATATTGGCAGTCTGCATCTTATCCAGATGACTTTTACTTTTCGACTGTAAATCGACAGCCAAATTCGGATTAAATTTATTTGAAATAAGTCGGTTAATGAGACCCATTAACAACACTCCTTTATGTAATAAGACTAAGTTAGCTTAGTCTCGCCGACGAGAAATTAGAATTAGACGGAAGAGTTGCAAGGCGGTTGAAATGGCAGCAGCTACATAAGTAAAGGCAGCAGCCCGTAAGACCTTGCGCGCACCTGGTAACTCTGCCATTGAGAAGACTCCTTGACCTTCTAGGATTTGAAGTGCCCGTTTCGAAGCATCAAACTCAACCGGTAAAGTGACAATTTGGAATAGTAAGACAAGAGTAAAGGCAAAAATACCTAGTTTAACTAAGCCCATCCATTGCATCAATAAGCCAATAAAGATTAGAGGCATGGCTGCTTGTGAGCCAATATTTACCACCGGAACTAAGGCCGCCCGTAAACGTAGAAAACCATAATTTTGTGCATCTTGAACCGCATGCCCACATTCATGGGCCGCGACTGCTACTGCAGCAACTGAGGTTGAAGCATAAGTAGCTTCTGATAAGCGTAAGACCTTATTTTGAGGATCATAATGGTCAGTTAATTGACCGCGAATCGGTTCTATCCGAACATTATGAATGCCCGCACCTTGGAGAATTAATTGAGCAGCATCTTTACCTGCAATTCTTTTTTCCGTTTCTAAATCATTATACTTATTGAAGGTTGACTTCACCCGACTTGAAGCCCAACCAGCTAAAAGCATCCCAATAATTACTAATAGATAAGTTGAATCAAACATTGAATAGTACATAGGATTCCCTCCTTTTTTATACATTATTATAGCAAGAATCCCTCATTAGGTCATTTAGACTGCCTTCAAAAGAGGAATATAAATAAATTATAAGCGAATAAAAATAAAATTCGTCCACCTTTAGACCCAATTATTGCCTTCGAGTTATACTTCATATTTGAAACGGTAAATGATAAAGAAAAAGGGCTGGGCTTTCTGCCCAACCCCTGATTATTCATTCTATTTATCAATCACTCCAAGTAAAGTCTAAAACAGTAGGGGCAAGATGATTACTTGTCTCCTTTATTCTTCTAGATTACTTTCATGGGGCAATATTAAGTTTAGAGCTACACCCACTAAGGCAGATAAGGCGGTGCCTGAAATAACCAAGGCCGAGCCCGCCTCCAAGACCGCACCGCCTAAGCCAATCACCATCATGGCTGAGGCAATCACTAAATTACGTGATTGGTTGAAATCAACTCGGTTTTTGATCAGTACTTTCAAGCCATTTGAGGCAATGACGCCATATAAGAGAATTGACATGCCACCTAAGACAGCCGTAGGAATGGTCGCAATCAGGGCAGATAATTTACCTAAGAATGACATGGCAATCGCAATCAAAGCCGCATTTCGAATAACTGAAATGGAAGCAATCTTCGTTAAGGCAATCACTCCGGTATTTTCCCCATAGGTTGTATTGGCTGGTCCACCAATCAAGGCCGAAACAAAGGTAGCAATCCCATCGCCAGCCAAGGTCCGTTTCAAGCCAGGATTCTCTATGATATTCCGGCCAATAATTTCACTTAGAACGAGAGAGTCCCCCATGTGTTCAGCAATAGTGACAAAGGCAATCGGTAAGATAGCCCAGGCTTCCGGACCAAAATAAAACCTATACTGACCAAATTCTGGGATGGTGGTAGCAAACGGTAAACTTAGGTCTGGTAAACTAAACCAGGCAGCCTCTTTCACCTCCGTAAAATCAACTAAGCCAAAGAAAATCGCACAAATATAACCAACTAAAATAGCAACCAAGAAAGGAACCACCCGGATAAAGCCCTTGGCCTTGGTTTGGATCAAACTCGCGACGAGAAAAGTAACTAAGGCAGTGACAATCTGCTTCCAATCCCCATCTTCGATAAACCCGGCATTCTTCACCGCTGTACTAGCTAAGCCAAGCCCAATAACCATAATCATGGGACCAATCACAATCGGAGGAAAGAGCTTATTAATCCACTGACTGCCGGTGAATTTTACGATGGTGGCGACCAAGACGTAAAGGAGCCCTACCATCATAATCCCCGTTTGAGCGGCTGAAATATCACCACCTAATTGCTCTTTAGCAAAAGCCATGGCTGCAATATAAGCAAATGAAGAGCCCAGGTAGACTGGAGCTTTAAATTTAGTACAAACCATATAAATTAAAGTCCCTATTCCAGAGGCTAACAAGGCGGTTGAGACTGACATCTTTAAGACTAAGGGAACTAAAATAGTCGCTCCAAACATGGCAAAAACATGTTGGAAGGATAAGAGAATCCCTTGTTTAAGCGGTGGTGTTTGTTCAACCCCATATATTAACTGACAATTATTTGCACTTGTTTCCATTGTGTCCACTCCTTTTTTATTTGGCTTTTGGGCACACAAAAAGCCCTCTGATTTCCAAAGGGCTTTCCTCGAATTTATAAAAATTCAAACGGTACTTTTGCAAGCTCTCGGCTTGCATTAAAAGCCTTAAAATCTAAACCTAGTTTAGCATACTCTCTTAAAAAGGCAAGTTTATTCTGAAAGTAATAATTCATCTGAAACCAATTCTTGGCCAGCTGCTTGCTTAAAGAGATTCATTAAATCAGTAATAGTTAACCTAGCTTTCTCTTCACCTTTGACATCTAAGACGATTTTCCCTTGATGCATCATAATCAAACGGTTGCCTAGATTTAAGGCTTGTTGCATATTATGGGTAATCATCAAGGTAGTTAAATTTTGCTCTTCGATAATTTTTTGAGTAATATCGATAACCATCTCAGAAGTTTTGGGATCCAGGGCTGCGGTATGTTCATCCAAAAGTAATAGTTGGGGCTTGCGTAAAGTCGCCATTAATAAGGTAATTGCCTGTCTTTGGCCACCGGATAAAAGAGAAATTTCTGTGCCAAGACGGTCTTCCAAACCTAATCCTAGGGAAGCCAAGGCTTGTCGCATTTGTTGGCGGTCAGCTTCTTTAACCCCTTTTCTTAGACGATGACTTAAACCACGGCGTGAAGCTAGGGCCATATTTTCTTCGATGGTCAACCGTCCTGCCGTTCCCATCCGTGTATCTTGAAAGACATAAGATACCAATTTAGCCCGCTTATGACTCGGCCACCGGGTCACATCTTGCCCATCGATAGTAATACTTCCTTTGTCAGGACTATAGGCACCCGAAATGGTATTCATCAGGGTTGATTTTCCCGCCCCATTGCCCCCAATAATCGTCACAAAGTCTCCTAGATTTAGTTCAAGATTAAGACCTTTTAAGACATGGTTTTCATTGACTGTTCCTTGTTCAAAAATTTTATGGATATTATTTAACTCAAGAATTGTTTGGCTCATTATCTTATCCTCCTATGCCTTGCTTTGACTTCTACGACGCTTATGGCCTTTTTGGAATTCAGGCAGATAAAGAACAAAGCCAAGTAAAATCGCTGAAAACAGGCGTAAATCTGTCGGCTGGATATCAATCAAACCTTGATTTAAGATCATATCAATAATAAACCGGTAGACAAAGGAACCTAAAATTAAAGAAACTAAGCGGACACCAATCGACTTATTGGGTAAGATAACTTCTACCACCACGATGGAGGCTAAACCAATTACAATGGTCCCAATCCCCATCGAAATATCAGCAAAGCCATCCTTTTGAGCGACCATTGCGCCAGACAAAGCAATCAAGCCATTCGACACCATGTACCCCAAGGTCTTCATAGCTGCAATATTAATCCCATTGGCTTGACTCATCCGGTCATTGTCCCCGGTTGCGCGTAAGCCCAAACCAATTTCAGAGTGTAAGAAAGCAACTAGTAGTAGGATTACAATCACTAAAATAAGTAAAGAAACAATTGTTACACTCACATTTTTAGAAAAAGCAAAGTGATTTTGAAAGAGGGAATAAATGGTATCCTGACCCAAAAGGGAAATATTTGGCCGACCGGCCATGATATGTAAGTTAATAGAATAAAGTCCCGTCAACATTAAAATACCCGTGATTAATGGTGGGATGTTCAATTGGGTGTGAATCCACCCAGCCAAAGCTCCTGCCAAACAGCCTCCTACAAAGGATAAAAGCGTGGCAATAATCGGATTGATACCCGAACTAATCATAATCGCTGCGATCGCCCCCCCTAAAGGAAAAACACCTTCGGCTGATAGGTCCGGAATATCTAGTAAACGAAAGGTAATATATACCCCAATCGCCATTACCGCCCAGACTGTACCCTGGGTCATACTCGATGTTAATACATCAATCATCATCTAATTTCATCCTCTTTCTTGATTAATCACTTAATAAATCTATTTAATCGATGCTGGGTCTAAATTCAAAGCTTTCGCAAAATCTTCATTGACCACAATTTCATAAGCATCACCTAATTCAATCGGCATATCGCCTGGTTTAAGCCCTTCATCTAACATTTTAATTAACATCTTAGCTGTTTGTACCCCATAATCTTCATAGGAATTAGAGATAGTCGCTAAACCATTGGTTCTAACAACCGAATCGGATGAACCAATGGTTGGAATACCGGCTTCCTTGGCCGAATCTCCCACTAGGGTAATGGCACTATCAATGGTATTATCTGTCACCATAAACATGGCGTCGACTTGGTCTAACAGAGGATTTAGAACTTGGGCAATGTCATTGGTACCAGTGACTGTCGCCACCTGGGCTTTAAGGCCTGCTTTTTCAAGCAATTCCACTGCTTGGTCAGCCTGGATCTTAGAGTTTGTTTCTGAAGAATTATAGATTAAACCGACTGTCTTGGTATCCGGAAAATTCCGTACCAGCAAATCAACTTGTTCGTCAATCGGTGCTTGGTCACTAGTTCCGGTCACATTCCGCCCAGGGTTTTCCATGGAATCAGCTAAGCCAGCTGCTACTGGATCTGTAACGGCAGCAATAAAAATTGGTTTCTCACTTTCTACTGTAGCTAAAGCCTGAGCGGCTGGCGTAGCAATGGCAAACAAATAATCATTATCGCGGGCTAATTTTTCTGAGATGGATTGCAGGGTCGCTTGGTCACCATTGGCATTGGTTTGATCAATTTCAATCCGGTCACCATATTCAGAGGCCTCTAAAGTCTCTACAAAACCTTTATTGACTGCATTTAAGGCATCATGGTCTACATATTGTAAGATACCTACTTTGATGGGATCTTCAGCTGCTTGAACCTTACTTGGATTGAAAGTTAAGGGACTTGCTAACAAGGCAAGTGCTGCCAAACATTTTACTATATTATTTTTTTTCATGATAATTCTCCTTATTTTATTTGGTTTTAATTGATTCTGGATCTATGCCTAGAGCTTGTGCCACATCCTTATTGACAACAAGATCTAACTTAGCTGCCGTTTGAATAGGGATGTCTTTTGTATCTTTTCCACTTTTAACTTGGTCAACCAACATTTTAGCTGTTTGTTTACCGAGTTCATAATAGTCTAAACCGTAAGTCACCAAGCCCCGATTAAGGACCATATCTTTGGAGCCACCCACTAAAGGCAATTTGGCTTCAATTGCCATATCTCCAACTAACGTCATAGCAGAAGCAATCGTATTATCGGTCACAGTAAATAGGGCATCGACCTTATCAGCTACGAGGCTCTGCATCACTTGGGAAATATCATTTGTAGAAGTAACGGTTTGTTCAGCCACTTGGTAACCGGCTGCCTCTAGTTCTTTTTTAGCAAGTTTGGCTTCTGACACTGAATTTGCTTCTCCAGAGTTATAAATCAAGCCCACCTTTTTAGCATTTGGGGCAACTTGACTAATTAGGGCAACCTGTTCTTTCAATGGACCCGCATCAATGGTTCCGGTGACATTGGTATTGGGTTTTTCTAAAGATTCTACCAGACCCGCCGACACAGGATCTGTCACTGAAGAAATATATATGGGTTTTTCCTTTTCAATATTAGCCAAAGCTTGCGCCACTGGTGTCGCAATCGCAAAGAGGTAATCGCTGTTTTTGCCGACAGATTCTGACATGGACTGCAAATTGGCGTTATCTCCCGCTGCATTCACATAGTTTAATTCAAGATTTTTACCTTCTTCATAACCAGCTTCTTTAAGGCCATCGACAAAACCTTGATAATTTTGGTCTAGGGATTCATGTTCCACATATTGGATCACCCCAACCTTCAAGCTTTCATCTGCTTGCACCTGATTTTTATGCAAAGCTAAGGGGCTGAGTGTCATCCCTAAAGCTGAGAGAGTGATAAGTCCTTTGCGTAAATAGTCATACATAATAATTCCTCCTGTCTCTTTTCCAAGTAACAAAAAAACCGCCCGAGAATCAACTCGGGCGGAAAAAAGAAAAAGGATACTTTAAGAAAGGTCCTGCCACCCTTGATAGATTCTCATCTATAAGGGCGCATCAGAAGTACGGCTCCTTATAGATACAAACATTGTTTGTTAAGTGTTTGTATCTATAAGATTAGATACAAACACTATCTAAAGTAGCCGTAATAAAATGATTGACATGGTTTTAGTTGTGTCTTCATCATTTCTTACCTTCCTTAAATAATTGATTAATGATAATATACCTGTCTCATCTCATAATGTCAAGGGTTAAATTAGAAAAAACTAATCTTTTTCTAAGGATTGCTTGTCATCGGTTTGATTGCCGCTCTCATTAAGATCAAAACTATAATCCAAGAGGGTGTGCTTATTTTGGTAATTAAAATGCGTCGATAATACATCCTTAATCCGGGCGAGAATTTCTCGACTCTCTCGTTGAAAACGCGTGGAGTACGTCTCCTGGGCTGCGACCCCAAGTGCCTGAACACCTAATTGTTTGGCTATGTAGAGGGTCCGTGATAGGTGATAATTTTGGGTAATAAAAATGGCTTTATCAATCTTTAAGACATGTTTTAAGCGATAAATTGTATTATAGGTTGAGGTCCCTACGTGGTCTAAATAGATTTGGTTAGCGGGAATCCCTTTATCGATTAAGTAATTCTTCATGACTGCCACTTCATTATAATTATCTTGAAGGTGGTCACCGGACATAATGAATTTACGGTCCGGAGCTTCCTCAAAAACTTGATAGGCTTTATCCAAACGTAATTTAAGAATCTGACTAGGTTCTTCATTATTAATCACCCCAGCTCCAAGGACCACTACAGGCACCTGGTCTCCATAACCTTTACTTTGTAATTGGTCAATTACTACCGTGCGACTATAGCCATAAGCAATCATAGCCAAATTAATCATGATCACCAGAGCCAGAAAGGCTAAGATTAAATATGCAGAGCCTTTAGCTAAGATTTGTATAAATTTAAACAGGGCATCCATCCTAAAAGCTCCTTTATAAGTTAGTATCTGCTAGATTATAACAATCTGAAAGACAGAGAACAAGTCCCGAAAACTTAGAAAAGCTAGCAACAGCAAATCAATTAAATTCTTCTAAACTTAAGCTGAAGCAAATTGACTATTATATAGGTCAGCATAGCGACCCTGTAAGGCCATTAATTCATCATGGTTTCCTTGTTCAACAATATCGCCATGTTCCATATAAAGAATTCGGTCTGCATCACGAATCGTAGATAAACGGTGGGCAATCACGAAGGACGTCCTTCCTTCCATTAAATGGTCCATAGCTTGTTGGATTAAGACTTCGGTTCGGGTGTCCACCGAGGAAGTGGCTTCATCTAGGATTAAGACGGGGCGGTTTGCTAGAATTGCCCGCGCAATCGTCAATAATTGTTTTTGCCCTTGAGAAATATTATCCGTATTTTCATTTAACTCAAATTGGTAGCCCCCCGGTAGAGACTTAATAAAACGGTGGACGCGGGCAGCCTTGGCAGCTGCAATCACTTCTTCATCACTGGCATCAAGTCGACCGTAACGGATGTTTTCCATCAGCGAACCTTTAAATAACCAGGTGTCTTGTAAAACCATGGCCATGGCTTGTTGGTAAGACATTCGAGAGAAGTTTGTGGTTGGGCTCTTATCCAAGAGAATGGCACCTGCATTCACATCATAGAAACGCATTAAGAGCTTAACGATGGTTGACTTGCCCGCACCCGTAGGTCCGACTAAGGCCACCTTTTGCCCTGGTTGGATTTGAGTTGAGAAATCATGGACAATAATTTGGTCGGGTTGATAACCGAATTTAACGTGATCAAAATCTACCTGTCCTTCTATTTGAGCCACATCGATGCCTGCTCCGATTTCTTGATTTTCTTCATTTTCATCTAAGAATTCAAACACCCGTTCTGAAGCGGCAGCCATAGATTGCATTAAATTAAAAATTTGGGCTAATTGAGTAATCGGTTGGGTAAAACGGTTTACATACTGAGTAAAGGCTTGGATATTTCCTACCGCCATTCGGCCTTGAATGGTTAAATAAGCACCCACAATAACAACCGCTACATAACCCAGACTTGAAATAAAACGCATAATCGGGAACATAACCCCAGAAACAAACATTGCTCTCATGGTTTGGTCTCTCAAAGCATCATTTTTAATATCAAAACTATCCTTCATCGCCGTTTCTTGATTAAAGGCTGTCACAACTCTTTGTCCCGCATAGACTTCTTCGACTTGACCTGACACCTTACCTAAGGTCCTTTGCATGCCACGGAAGTAACGCTGAGATAATTTAAGAATAATCCGGACGATAACGACGGATACGGGAACAATAACCAAGACCACGAGTGCCATGGTGGTATTAATTGTGAACATAATAATCCCAATACCAATTAAGGTCATCAAAGAATTGAGCAATTGCGCAGCCGACTGACTCATGGTCATACCTAGGGTATCCACATCATTTACAATCCGTGATAAGATTTCACCGATATTCTGTGATTCAAAGTAAGACATAGGCAAGCGATTAATCTTAGCTAACATCCGCTTGCGAAGATTATATGTCACTGTTTCTGTAATCGTAATCATGGCATAGCCTTGAACCGCATTGAAAATACCAGAAACAATATAAAGGATTAAGACAGTTAATAAGACCCGACCTACCGCAGCTTGGTCAATACTGCCATGCCCTTGAATCATGGCTTGGACGCCTTCAAAAATCAAAGTCGTGGCTTTTCCTAATTGGACTGGTCCAAAAATAGTTAAGAGGGTGGCCATGATGGTTGAAAATAGGACTAAGATTAAGCCCCATTTATAGGCTATAATTTCTTTGACAATCCTTAAAATGGACCCGGTCACATCATTTGCTTTTTTATGTCTGTGTGCTTGATTTGCCATAAGTTAGACCTCCTTTTCTTGTTTGTGCGCCTGGGCTGCTAGCTCTGCTTGCGAAAGTTGTGATTCTGCAATTTCGCGGTAAACGGCCGATTTTTCCATTAAGTCAAGGTGACGGCCAATGCCATCAATCCGGCCTTCATCCAGCACAATAATTTGATCAGCATCTAGGATAGTTGAAATCCGCTGCGCCACTATAATAACGGTGGCATCTTTGACCGTTTCATTCAATGCCTTTCTTAATGAGGCATCGGTCCGATAATCTAAAGCAGAAAAAGAATCATCAAACAAGTAAATTTCTGGTCGTTTAGCAATCGCTCTGGCAATAGAGAGTCTTTGTTTTTGTCCCCCTGAGATATTGGTCCCACCTTGGGCAATGGCTGCTTGCATCCCCTCTTCTTTTTCATTAATAAATTCACTGGCATGGGCAATCTCAGCCGCTTCTTTTAATTGGTTTTGTTCTATGTCAGGAAGGCCAAAGCCAATATTAGAAGCAATGGTCCCTGAAAATAAGACACCCTTTTGAGGCACATAGCCAATATGGCGACGGAGATCCGCTAATTTTAGGTTGCGAATATCTTGACCATCAATTAATATTTGACCCTCACTGACATCATAGTAGCGCATCAAAAGATTTAGAATGGTTGATTTACCTGAGCCAGTTGACCCAATAATCGCGGTGGTCTGACCTGGATGAGCCACAAAATCAATATCGGTTAGAGCCTTTTCATCTGCCCCTTCATAAGTAAAATCAACATGGTTAAAGGTCACTTGACCTTTCACTTGCTTAGCTTCTAAACTGAGCGCTTGTGGCTGGTCATAGATCGAGAAAGGCTCCTCTAGAACAGCATCAATCCGGCCTAAGGCCACCAATGACCGGGGAAACATCATTGACATATTCGATAACATCACGAAAGAAATAAGGATTTGCATAGAATATGAAATAAAGGCCATCATTTGGCCTACTTGCATAGTTCCTCCCGCGATTTGTTGACTCCCATTCCAGACAATGAGAATCGAAGACGCATCCAAGACAAATATCATAAAGGGCATCATCATCGACATAACCCGACCTGAGAATAAGTGATTTTGTTGCAGTTCATAATTAGCTGTATCAAACCGCTTGCCCTCATAGTCTTGGCGACCAAAAGTACGAATAACTTGAATGCCAGTAATTACCTCACGGGCAATTAAATTAACTCGGTCAAAGAGACCCTGAATACGACGAAAGCGTGGCATGGTTAACTTAAAGAGCACAAAAACCATCACGGCAATAACCGCAATAGACAAACCTAAAATCCAAATAATATTCGGTTGGATTCCAAATAAGTAGATTAAACCACCACTGGCAACAATGGGTGAAAAAATCATAATCCGCAGGAATAGGGTCACCATCATTTGGATTTGTTGCACATCATTGGTAGTCCGAGTGATTAAAGAAGCTGAAGAAAATTTTTCGATTTCATGGTCAGAAAATCTCAAGACTTTATCAAATAATTGTTTCCGAATACGATAACCAAAATCGGCCCCCACCTTAGCCGCTAAGTAAAAGGCTAAAACTGCGGATGAAATGGTCACTAAAGTAATCCCTAACATGAGAAAGCCTTTGCCAAAGAGATAATCAAATTGTACCTTATTAGGGTTAAGCCCAGCATCAGCATACATTTGAATGGCTGCTTGAACTCCTTGACTCGTCACATAGGTCAAACCTGAAATAGAGGCTTGCTTCTGCAAGGCGTCTCTTTCTTTACTGATTAACGTTTGATCACTAAAGGCTTGGGCTTGGTCAGAATAAACTAACCGTTGGTAAAGGGCAAGGGGAATAGCTAAATCTTCTTCCAGCGAAGTCAGTTGTTCCTTACTTGAAACTTGGTCTTTCAAATGAAAGACTCCATCTGTTCCCCGGTAATAAGCCTTTTCAACTTGGCTGGGGTTCTCTAATAAGGATTGTAAATTCTGATAATCTTCTTGTGACATAGCTAAGGGCACAGCATATTCAAAGCCCTTAGCCTGAATCCCCACATCGACCAAGCCTGAAGTGTAGGTAGGCAAGAGTAAAGTAGAGTAGGCTTGAACTACATGGGCGACTAAAATAATAGCAATAATTTTCCAAAATGGTTTAAGATATTTTACTAATAGTTGCATAAATTTCCTCCTTACAATGATTTTTTATTTTGATTTACTCGGTCAATAAATTGATAACCCACCCTTAGGAATGTTTCCAGGTCTTCTGGCTTAATTTCAGCAAGATAATCAGCCATGTAAGCTGCGCTCTTGTCCTTAATCTGGGTCCATTCTTTTAAGCCTTGGTCAGTCACTTTAAGGTAGACCGTCCGCCGATCACTATCCTTTGATACACGCTGGAGCCAACCCTTTTGAGTCAAATGTTTAACGGTTCTGGAAATAGCCGCTGGGGATATGTTAGATTTCTCAGCTAAGCTACCAATCGTATATAAATCTTGCCCCGTTTGTTGAGCTCTTATAATATCTCCTAAGAAAAAAAACTCACTTCGCGTCATAACATCACTGAATTCAAATAACTGGAGTTTAGTAAAGTCACGTTTAAAATGAAAAACGGCATCCACATAATCTCTCATACCTAACCTCCTAATAATTTCTTAACAATGTTAACTATTAACCTAGTTAAGTATAGAGATTTATTTTCATTTTTGCAAGTCCCCTATCTAACTTTGCCATCAATCTGTTACTCTCCTGTTATTGGGAAACGGTCAGTTTTCTGTTATAATAAACCACAATGATTCAGAAAGGATTCGATTATGAAAAAAACGATACTTTATTTAACTAGCCTAATAGTCTTGAGCGGTTGTAGCTTCTTCCAAGAAAACAGTCCTGCACAAAGTTCCAAACAAAGCAGTGAGATCCAGGCAGTAAGCTCTGAAGCTAGCCAAGAGAGAACAAACGAAAGCCAGGTAGACCAAACTAATGAAGGACCTGTATTCCAAGAAGAGGAACTTTCTAGTACAAACCTACCTCAATCTTCATTGGATGAGTCGGTTAATTATCAAGAACTACGGGATGCCGTTAACCAATATTATGACCAAGAAGTCGACTCTGAAGTCAAAGAACTTAATCAAGAACCTATTGCTGAGGATGACCTAGAAAATCTCCAATATGTATTTGATAACAACGACCAATATAAAGACCTAGGTGTCCAAGTTGACCAAGTTAAAATTCCACTCGGTGGCACTGATAATTATGTCGTTCGCTTAATCGTAGCTGATTCCTATGCTGCAACTGAAGCAAAGGTTGAAGGAGCGGATATTTTATTACTTAACGAAAGCTTTGCTCAGACTGCTCCCGACCGTTTAGTATTATTAGAATATTTTGATCAAGAAGCTGGCACAATTATTCCAATGCATTTATCTACCTCTAATCAAACGATTTTTTACAATCAAGTCGAAGAGGATAAGTTGAACCAATAATTTGCTTAGCATGAATGACCACTTTGACTTATAGCCAAAAAAGAACCATCCCATGGATTCTATAGTGACCCCCTAAAGTTGGACCAGAGAGATGAGTACATATTTTATGTACTTGTCTCTCTTATTTTTTTGTTTTGGCAAGCGCCTTTTAATCCTTCAATTCCAAACGCTTGGTAGGCATTATCCCAAACCTCAATTTGAAAAGAAGACTTAAATTTATATTTTTTACCTAATAATCCATACCCAATCGTATTCGAAAGATATTCTACGACGACTTTCATTTTGAAATCTAAGCTATATTTAGCCATACAAAGACCCCCTAAAGTTGGATTTTTTGGTCCAACTTTAGGGGGGGCACTCCATTCAATCTCCAATGGAAATGGTTCTTTTATTTATCACAAATTAAATGGTCAACTCATCAAGTAAAATCTTAGAGACTTTTCCGGTAATTGGCTACAATAGCTTTACTGATATATATATCCTCAGCTGCTAAAGCTGATACCACTTGATCATCCGTTAGACTTTGATCTGATGATTGAATAATCTCAACCATCCGGTCTTTAATGGAATCAAAAGTCCGGCTATCTCTACCTTTAGTCGCTGCAACTGTAATGAAATCAGCTAAGCGGAAGATCCTTCCTTCAAATTCCAAGTGTTTATGATTTAAGATTCGATATAATAAAGGTTCTGAAAAACCAGTCAAGGTCATCAGTTGTCGCATAGATAAAGAATGGCGACGATCAATATTTTGCAAATAAGCACCTTGACCCTCAATTAAATGAGTCGCCACCATGACAAGAATTTCTTGTCTTAATTGTAAGGTTACTTGTAAATAATCATACTCAGCAGCCTTATTCTCAATATAAGATTTGACTTCTAAATCTTCCTCTTGAGCCATCCGGTCAAAATAATCTTGCTTAAAGCTAACCAAAACATGGTTTTTGGCTAAGTAATTAATTTTTAGTTGGCCATCCACTAGCTTAGCTGCCAAATCAGGTACGGCTTCTTGCCCTTCATCAGCACTAAAGAGTTGGGCAGGCGACCGGTATAATCCCGCATAGTATTTCACACACTGGCTGATTTCTGCTTCTGAAAAGGGACTTTCTTGGTTAATTTTAGCATAATCCTTCGCCCTTAATTCCTCAAAGAAAACTTCTAGTAAATAATAAGCGGGTTCAGGAGCATTACTATCTTGTTCGGTTTGTAACATCAAGGCTTCCTTTAGGTCATAAGCCCCGACCCCAACCGGCTCTAAATTCTGTAATAAGGTGACGGCATCCATTACCAAATAGTTATCTGCGCCTAAGTCTTGACTTAATTGATCAATTGTATAGGGCAAAAAGCCGTCTTCATCAAGCAAAGGAACTAATTCTAACATCAAATCCCGGATAGGAGTTTGACGATACAAGAGAATCTGTTCATATAAATAGGATTCCAAGGTTTGTGAGGGCTGAATCATAGCAATTTGCTTATCCAAAGCCTTTACCTTTAAACCTCGACTATTATTTTCAAGGGGGTAATTTAAGTGGATAAAAGGATTATCCAATACATAATCCTCCAAAAAATAAGTTAATTGTTCTGCATTTAAAGCCAACAAGTCCATTAGCAGGGTATTATCTTGAATGGCTTTTACATTTAGATCTTCTAAATAAGCAGGTAAACCATTTGCTTGCTTCATATTGGCAATCCTCCTCCTTCTAGTACTTTTATACTATTATAAGCTATCTTAATGAAAGCGTCCAACATCTTAGACAAAGGGTGCGATAATCCGCAAAATTGCATCCCACATGGCCCCAAAAAAACTAGGTCTAACATCTGTAATAAACACTTCTCTTGAAATTGCTTGAGATTCTTCAAAGTCAGAGCGAATAGCTTTAATTTCGGGATGGAAATACATAATTGTCCCGGTCTCAAAGTGAAGATAGAGTGACCGATAATCTAAATTAATCGTTCCAACCACAGCAACCTTGTCGTCAGAAACAAAAGATTTAGCATGGAGGAATCCGGGACTATACTCAAAAATACGTACACCCGCCTCTAAAAGGGGCCGGTAGAATGACCGGGTCATTCGGAAAACCACTTTTTTATCTGGAATCCCAGGCGTCATTAAACGAACATCCACCCCACGTTGAACGGCATTGACTAAGGCTTGCTGCATTTCATAAGAAATGACTAAATAGGGTGTATAAATATAAACATAATCAACCGCTAAATTCAAAATCTGACGGTAGGTATTCTCGCCTACTGGATTAGAATCTAAGGGGTCATCCCCATAGGGTTGGATAAAATGGGTGGCTGACTCCGATGCCAATGAAGAACCTGCTTTAGTTTCAAGCAAATCCTTAGGTGCAAAAGCCAGATAAGAATCTTCCTCTCCTTTAAAAGCATTCCACATGGCCAAAAATAAGCTAGTATAAGACCAAACTGCCTGCCCTTGGACCCGAATTACAGTATCCTTCCAGTAACCAAAACGTTCGACCACATTAATATATTCATCCGCCAGATTAATCCCACCTGTATAGCCAATTTCATCATCAATAATAATAAACTTACGATGGTCACGGGTATTATAAACCATGGACACCAAAAGACGGACCGGATTAAACTTTAAGGCTTTGATGCCATCCGCTGCCAATAAATCAACAAAATTATCGGGAAGCCGGGTAATCGAACCAAAATCATCATAGATAAACCGAACATCTAATCCTTCAGCCGCCTTGGCTTTAAGTATTTCATAGATTTGATCAAACATTTGCCCATATTCAACAATAAAAAATTCAATAAAAATATTTTTCTTAGCAGAACGTAAATCAGTTAATAGCTGATCCATCACTGATTCGCCATTTTTAAAATAATTCAAATGACTATTTTTATAAAGGGGAGCATCTGCAGTGTCATTAATGTATTGACTCAAACCTGCCAAGCGACAGTCTTGTGCCGCTAACTGATCCGTCACATCAGGAACCAGGTCTTTCGCTTGGTCAAGCGCAGGCCTTTGCGATTCAATCTGCTTGCGTAACCCTTGTGTCGGCCGCTTATTTCCCAAGGAGAGATAAAGAACCCCACCAAAGAGCGGCATCAAAGCAATGATAATAATCCAAGATAAACGGTAAGCTGGACTTTCGTCTTTTAAAATGAGATACAGAATCATCAAAATAGAAGACAGGGTAAAAATCCACTCAATATAGGGGGAATATTTAACAATCTCGGTAAAAACACTTAAGTACCAAATAATTTGGACTAAAAAAGCAATACCAATATAAATAACTCTTTCTATGGGGGGGCGTCCCTTGGGAAGTTTCATACTCATCTTATTAGCCTAATTTCTATAATTATCCATAACTTTGGCGAAAATTTCACCTGAAGTCGGTGGTGTATAAGTAATCGCATTGGCACCGGCTGCAATTGTTTGGCGGATCGATTCTCCACCAGGACCACCGGTTGCAATAATCGGTACCACATTTCCTACCTCAGACCGGATTAACTTTACTAAATCCGCAGTTTGAGCACCTGCTGAGACATTTAACATATCTGCCCCTGCATTTAATTTTCCAATATAATCGTCCTTACTTGAGGCTATCGTTGCAATTAAAGGAATTTCGATCACCCGGTTCATTTCCGCAATCACTTCATTTTTCATAGGGGCATTTACTACTACCCCATAAGCACCCAGTTGTTCTGCATGGAAGGCGATATTAATGGACCGTTGTCCTGAGGTTGTACCGCCACCTACGCCTAAGAATACCGGCACAGATGCCACATTGACGATAGATTGCATAATGGCATATTGGGGTGTAAAAGGATAGACAGCAATAATTGACTGAGCATCACTATTACGAATAATAGCCACGTCAGTAGTAAACATGATGGATTTAATCCGTTTGCCAAAAATTTTAATACCAGATGCCTGATAAATTTCTTCTGGCATTTCTACAATCCGACTCCGTAAACGGGAGTGGTATTCAGGAATATACAAGCCCTTACGGCGTGGGGGTAAACTTTCTTCTTCTGGTGAAAAAACCAGTTCGAGCTCATTATTTTTATCCAATTCGGTTCGGACAAATTCTTGTTCTATATTTTTTTGATTTTTTAAATAGGCTTCTAAATCAAAATGTTCATCATGGGTCATAAGACACCTCCAATAATCTAAATTGCTACTACTAGAATAATAAAAGAAAGACATGCATTCAACCAAAAGATTTCATGCATGTCCTAATAATTAAATAGATGCCGCTTCGAGTAATTGTTTAACCTGAACATCTTCAATCCAATAGAGCACATGTTTTCCTTTCTTCTTGGATTCAATAAAGTTATTCTTGCGTAAGGTAATCAAGTGATGCGAAGTTGTCGCAACCGTCGCATCAATAATCCGTGAAATCTCATAAACACATAATTCGTCATGCTGTAATAAAATTTCTAAGATTTTCAAGCGATTCTGATCACCTAGCACCTTAAACAAATTTGCTTTTTTTTCAAGCTCTGCATTACAACAATAAGACGAAAATTCATCTGCTTTTTTATCAATTACTTTATCGTCTAATATTTGGTAGTCTTCCATAGATTCATCATCTTCCTTCATTATTATATAAATAGCATCGCTATTGCCGCAATAAAATTCTGTAACATGTGAACCATAATAGCATATTCAATGCGCCGGGTCTTTAAATAAACAAAAGTAATTCCTAGGGATAAGATAAAATAGGTCATAAAATCAGTGATATTAGCGGGGCCATGTAAAAATACAAAGAAGAGAACCGCCACAAGGGCACCAACCCAAGGATATTTCGGTAAAATATAAGTCATGACCATACCGCGACAGATAATTTCTTCCACAATAGGAGCTGCAATCACTACCATAAAGAAGAAGATGGGATACGGTAGGACTCCTAACATAGACTCAACCGCCGCCTGATTATCGGGTCCTGCATATTCTGGTTGTAACCAAGTCACTAGACCAGAAAAAAGAATCTCTAGTAAATACATAAAGACGAAAATCTTCAAAGTCCATTTAACCTTATCGCCCTCAAAATGGAGTCCTTTTAATAAGGGAAGCTGAAATAACTTAAGTAATAATAAGACAAGTAATACTAAGGCAATTTCCTTCAGTAAAAACAAGATTGGATTTGCAGTCATGGCAGCCAGAGCTTCAGTGACCGATGCGACGGATTGATCTGGCAAATTATTCAACATCAAGCTAATTTCTGCTGCCGTTCGAATCACAAAATAAATAATAATAACTAAAAGACCGCGCCACCAAGTTTCAGACCAAGAAACCGACCAAGGCTGGCCCAACTTTTTCAAATCATTCATAACTAACCCTTCCTTCTCAAATTATAATGTATCAAGTAATGTAAATAATTGATACAAATCTGTAATCCAATAATCTGCTTTCGCTAAATAAGAACTTTTATGGCCTTTCGGATCATAAGCAATCGCCGCTTGGGTTAATGAACCGTAGACCATATCTACTTCTGAATCCCCTACATACACCATATCTGCTAAATTCAAATTAAATTTCGCCGCTAAAGCCAGTAACGCGTCGGGTTCGGGCTTAGCCGGGAATTCATCGGCACAAGCAATAAAATCAAAGAAATCATAGATTCCTGCCTGCTTTAAGATATAGTCAGTAAGGATCCGAGAGTCGTTTGTCACTAAAGCAAGTATATAATCTTGACTGAGCTGACTTAAAACTTCCAATACCCCAGGATTTAATTGGATAACTTGGGGATGGGCCTGGATAAATTTTAAATAAATTTGAGTCAGGGTTTTCTCTACCCTAAACTTGTTTCGCTTACCCATCAGTTGGGTAAAAAATTCAGCTTGTTGGCCGATACTAGCTGTAGCAAATAAGGAATTAGCTTGAACTCTACCATTTACAATTCCTAAGCTTGTTTTTACCTGGGCACGTTCGACTTCACTTAATTGGGTTTGGTTCAAGAAAAACTCACTAATCTCAACCGCTGGTTGGTCCCAAGCATTACTTAATGCCAAGAGGGTCCCGTCTTTATCGAAAACAATTGCTTTTACCATGGGCAACCTCCCTTACTAGTATCTTATCATATTATAACTACAAAAAACCTAAAATTGCCCCGAAATCATCATATAAGCAAAAAATATTCGTAATTATTACGAATAAAAGGATAAGCCATACTAAGTTGATGATATCTTTCAATAAAATTAAAAAAAGTTCATGTGATCAAAGGGAAACCCATTGAAAAAGTAAAAGGAGCTAGACTATTTTCCCAGCTCCTTTTTGTTTCAATTTAATATTAAGACTTACCATTCTGTAATTAGACAGTAGACGTAGGTTAAAATTATAGCAGGATTTAAAGGATGCCCAAGTTGTGACTCATACCGCTTCGCTTGTAAAAGTGTTTGACGCATCGTTATATTCCCTGCTCCTTGAACATCTGTTATCGCATTAAATAAAATTTGTGGTCGTTGTGCGATTAACTTAAAGAAAGCTAAGGGTTTGAGACAAGGTGCGATCCCTTTTTGAAGTGAGTGTGTTAATTTCTGACTTATCCGCGTTAATTCCTTATCTTCTTTTGATAAAGAAGCCAATGATACTTCTAAAGTTGGGGCCGTCTGGATAGCTGAAGAATCAGAATTAGTTTTATTCTTTGTTTCATCTGAATTAGAGGAAGATTCATCCTGATTTGTACTTTTTGGGGATGGTTTCGATTCTTGAGACTGTGATTCTTTCTCTTGACTAGCAGACTGACTTTCATCAGTCGCAGGGTTTTCGTTTGAACCAGAGGTTTCATCCCCTTCGGTTACATCATCATTTTTTTCATCATAATTTTTTGGTGGCTCTGGCTGAGGGGGAGTAGACCCTGATTCACTAGGTTTACCAAAAGATTCCTCAAAACTACCTCGTTCTTCTTCATTCATATGTGTTTTATCAGACTGGTCACTTTCAGCATTCCTATTGCTTTCATCTTTATTTTTGACGTTATTTTCTATATTTGCCCCACTTGAAGCAGATTCTTGGGCAGAAAGAGCAGGCACACTAATGAATAAAAATAAAAAAGATGTAAGAATAATTATATGTGTTTTTTTAGACATCAATGTATCTCCTTTCTCCTCTTATACTTATCTAAGTGTAAGTTTACCATAAAGTCATTCATATTGGTAAAAATTACCTTTTTGTAGCATTAATTTCATATTTTATTTATAATTAATATGAAAATAACATACGGAGGTAATAAAATGGAAATAATTGTCTTAGATAGTGTCGAAGCAATCGGTAAGAAAGCTGCCGAAATTGTAAAAGAAACTTTAATAACTGGCCAAGAAAATTTTGGTCTCGCCACTGGATCCTCACCGGAAGGACTTTATAAAGAATTACGTGAGTCGGATTTAGATTTTAGCCAGGCTACTTCAGTCAATTTGGATGAATATGTAGGACTCGGGGCTAACCATCCCCAATCCTATGCTTATTTTATGCAAGAGCAATTATTTGATAGCAAACCCTTTAAAGCTTCTTATCTACCTAATGGACTCAATTCAAATGAAAGCGATGAAATTTCGCGTTATGAAGCCATCCTAAAAGAACATCCAATTGATTTACAAATCCTAGGAATTGGCACGAATGGACATATTGGTTTTAATGAACCAGGATCATCCTTCCAAAGCGTCACCCATAAAGTTAACTTAACCCCATCAACCATTGAGGCCAATAAGCGTTTCTTTGAATCAGCTGACCAAGTTCCAAGTCAAGCTTACTCCATGGGGATTAAATCCATCATGCAAGCAAAAAAAATAGTCTTAATCGCCTTTGGCAAAAATAAAGCCGATGCAATCGCTGGCATGATCGAAGGGCCGGTTACTGAAGACCTGCCTGCTTCAATTTTACAAAAACATCCAAATGTTACTGTCTTATTGGATTCAGCAGCAGCTAGTAAACTTAGTTAATAGATAGCTATCATTATTACTAATAAAGATATTAAAAATTATTATATTTTTCATTAATTTTTTTAGTTTTTTTAGCTTTTTACTATTTACAAGTTGACTTGATATAGTATTATAATGGGGTGAGAATAAATTTAAACTTTATCATAAAAAGGAGGACCATTCATGTACATTTCAAATGTAAACTCTGCGTCTATTAGTCTTAAGTCAATCGAAATGCAACATATTGCGACTGAGAATAATTATACAATTCAGTCATTTGATGATTTAGCCATGATTTATATTAACAAGGGTGCCGCAAATTTTGACAATGGCAAAGAGATTTATGAAATTAAAAAACGTGACTTTATTATTTTAAACCCTAACCATGAAATTACAATTGAACCGGTCCGCAAGTTAGAATGGATTCGGATTGACGTGGATGGTATTCTTTTCACCTCATCTCTCGAAATCAATTCAGCTGAACAACTTTTTATTATTAATGACGCCTACCGAACCATCAAATACTATCTTGATCTGGCTTTATTAGAGTCAGAAAATCGTTTCCGTGGCTCAGATATTATCTTGAAACGGCTCCTAGAATGTATTATGGTGCATATTTTACGGAACAACCATTTATCAATCAAGGACTCCAGTATTCAAATTAAAAATAATGAAATTGAATTAATCCAACAATTTATCCGCGGTAACTATAAAGAAAAAATCACCCTTGATCAATTAGCTGATTTGGTAGAGATTAACAAATACTATCTAATTCGACTCTTTAAACAAAAAACCGGCTTATCCCCGATTGACTATTTAATCCATGTTCGTTTATCAGAAGCTGAAAAACTGCTATCACAAACCAATACCAATATCTCTGATATTTCTGATATTGTCGGCTTTCATTCTCCTTCTCACTTCTCTAAAACATTTAGAGAAAATAATCATATGACCCCTTCCGCTTACCGTAAACTATACAAAAACCGGACCGGCGTTGTAACCGGCGAATAAGTCTATAAAATAAATAGAGGGAAGAATTATCAACAGATAATTCTTCCCTCTATTTTTAATTTAAAGCTTGACTCCTTGGTCTTTAAGTCAGATCCATAATAAAGCAAAGTTATACTCTAATTCATTTTCAGCTTTGCTTATAAATCAGCAGTTAACAGTGTCCAAGAAAGTGTGACTGTTCCTTTATCTAATAAGCGGTTTAGCAATTCTGCTTGTTCTTCGGGCGCTAAATCCCAGGTTAGGGGTGTCATAGTAATTAGAGCCTGAGCCATTGGGGGGGTTAAATCAAGCTCTGCTTGGATTTTTTGGCTTTGACCTTCTCTAAAATGTTCCCTAAAAATATCAATCACCGCTTGGTTATCATAAGATTCATAATCCTTACCACGAATTAATGTTAGTTCATGGCGAATTTCTTTAAGATAATCTGGATTGGGAATTAACTTAAGTAAAATAGCTCCTGCTTGGCTCGCTGCAATCCGTTTAAATTCATCATAATTAGCGGGGGATAAAATTGATAAGATAATATGACAAGAATCATCTTTAAAGGGTAGGTGACTAATGTCTGCTACCAAAGGAAGAAAATCGCCCACGTAATCCGTCGCCAGTTGAACTCCCTGCCGGGATAAGTCAAGCCCATATACATGAGAATGAGCCGGTAAAGTCGGTAGGATTTGTGCCAAATGGCTTCCCTCTCCCATACCGGCATCAATGATGGTAGGTGGTTGCCCTAGTTTTTCACAAAAGTTAAGGATTATTTGTTTAATCTCGCTCATTGCCGACTCAAAGAGACCATACTCTTGGATGACAGTACGGCGAGCCGTCCATAAATCATGCTGATACTTACTGTCCTGATGGACTGAAGTTAAATAAAAATATCCTTGGCGGGCGATATCAAACCGGTGGCCATTTGGACATAGCAAAGATTGATCTTGAAGAGCTAACATTTGCCCACAATGAATACAAGCTAAATCTAAGTCTGTTTGACTCAAATTATGAATGTAAGCTAAGGTCTTTTCTTTTTTACTAAGACTCGCTGATTTTTGGGTCATATAATTCCTTTCTAGCGATTAACTTATGAAAAAGCAACCACTCCAAAAAACCAGTCATTCATTCTTGCCTAGCAACTAGTTCCATTATGGTGATTGCTTATAGTTTACTTATTATTTTAATGAATAAATCCAATATATTGGGTCAAGTGAGCTTAATCCAAACCACGCTCTTGGCGGATGACTTCTGCTATCTTATCCACATATTGGCTTACTTTTTGATCAGTTGAAGCTTCCGCCATCACACGTAGTAAAGGCTCAGTCCCACTCGGTCTTACTAAAATCCGACCATCTCCTTGCATTTCGGCTTCCACCTCAGCAATAACCTCTTTAACTCTCGGTTCCTCCATCACGGTATGTTTATCACGTACCCGAACATTGACTAATTTTTGAGGGAAAATAGTCACTTGACTGGCCAAATCTTTCAAGCTTTGGCCACTTTCTTTTAAGATGGCTAATAATTGAAGGGCAGTCAGCATGCCATCACCGGTGGTATTATGGTTTAGGAAGACAATATGCCCAGATTGTTCGCCGCCTAAATTATAGTTTCCTTTGCGCATGGCTTCGACCACATAACGGTCGCCCACTTGGGTTTTCAAAGCAGTCATGCCATTTTCTTCAAGGGCCTTATGGAAACCAATGTTAGACATCACGGTAGAAACTATCGTATTGTCAGCTAAACGTCCTTTTTCCTTGAGATATGATCCACAAATGAACATAATCTTATCCCCATCGACAAGATTTCCCTCTTCATCCACCGCAATAACCCGGTCACCATCGCCATCAAAGGCCACTCCGACATAGCCAGTGTTTTCCTTAACCATTGCTTGTAAAGCCTCTGGATGAGTAGAACCAACATTTAAGTTGATATTTAAACCGTTCGGACGGTCTCCCATGGTCAGAAAATCAGCATCTAAATCAGCAAATAATTGGTTCACCAAGGGGGCCGTTGCCCCATGCGCAGCATCAACACAAACCTTAACATCAGATAAATCAGTGTTAATCGTTGTTTGTAAAAATTGAATATACTTAATCACACCTTCAGGGAATTCTTCCACAATTCCCAAACCTAAACTAGATGGACGGGGTAAGGTATCTTCTTCTTGATTCAATAAGGCTTCAATTTCTTCTTCTTGATCATCTGATAATTTATATCCATCTGAACCAAAGAACTTAATACCGTTATCATCTACGGGATTATGTGAGGCTGAAATCATAACCCCAGCCGTTACACCCTGGGTCCGAGTTAAGTAAGCTACACCTGGTGTTGAAATCACACCTAATTGCATGACATCGATTCCCACTGATAAAAGACCTGCAGTCAAGGCTGCTTCCAATACTTGGCCTGAAATCCGGGTATCACGTCCAACTAAAACCTGGGCTTTTTCTTCATTTTCTTGAGCATGTTGTAATAAAACATACCCTCCAAAGCGTCCTAATTTAAATGCTAATTCTGGAGTTAATTCTGTATTAGCAATCCCTCGTACTCCATCTGTGCCAAAATATTCTCTCATGATTGTCTCCTTTTTTCTACACTCTTATTAAAAGTTGCTTATTCAGATTCATCTTCTGTACTAGTGACTTGATTCTCTTCTGATTCTTGGCTAGCATTTGACTCACTAACCGCCTCACTAGAGATTTGACTGGATTGATTAATTGCCGACAGAGTAACCGTTACTGAAATATGCTGGTAGCTCATCTGGTCAAGCCCTTCTGGCATTTGAAGATAAGCTGTTCGTATCCCGGATTGGGTCATATCTGAAACATCAACTACTGCATCAATACTGGCTATTTGATCCAACACACTTTGGTCGCCATTAATCACAACATTTGCAACATCGGCATAAGCATATTGATAAGTATAATTTTCGGTTTGTTCTCCCTCAGGGACAATATTAATTGGAACTGATTTGCCATCCGCTGAAATAGTAACATCAGCCTTAATATCCGTTTGGTCTACATTGACATCTAGCAAGTTGCCATCGGCGTCGGCTACCTGTAGAACATAGGTTTCTGAAAATGACTCTGTCACTGGATTATTCGCGCCAATGCGAATAAATGCTCGGCTCACTTTGGCAATCTCATCGCTGCGTCCCGTTAAAGTCACTTCCTGAGGATTAACTGCGACTGAGTCAACTTGATAGCCATCAGCAATCAAATTCTTAGCTAATTCATATTCCACTTTAACTGTCTTTTGTTCTAACTTACCGATTTCTACCATAACTCTTGACGGAGTGATGCGATAATCAATTCCCTCTGGAAGTCCTTCCATAATTAATTTAACTGTTCGTTTTCCAGTATTTACCCCGGTCAAGTCTTCTGTCACGGCACGGGTATCACCAGCAGTTGCTTGATTAATTATATTTCGCGGACCTGTTAGTTCAACAGAGACTGTCTCAGGTAAGCCTGACACAAACATATCATCATCAATATCTCCCACATAGACCGGAACATTCGAAATGGTTTCTGTCACATTAACAGAAGTATTACTTTGTCGATTCGCTTGGGTAAATTGCGTATTTGATTGACTCACTGCAACATGCAAGAAAATTGCAAACAAAAGGGATACCAATCGCAAAAACCACTTGTTATCAAAAAGTTTATTCGTTTTCATGCTTGTCACCTCTTACTTTACCGGCTCCAAATATGAATTCTTTGGCAAGGGTTAAATAATCTTTACTTGCAACTTCGTCTTCTTCACGTAAAAGATAAAGTTCTAATAAACGATGTAACTCATCTTTATCAACTCCACGAACCAAAGCAGCATCTTTAACTAAGGATATATCACCTGTTTCTTCAGAAACAATTAAAACTAAGGCATCTTTTGTCTCACTTAAACCAATTCCTGCCCGGTGGCGGGTTCCTAGTTCCTTAGAAATTTGACCATTTTCTGATAGGGGAAGATAACATGACGCTGCCATAGCCTTATAGTCTTTAATGACCACCGCACCATCATGGAGGGGGGTATTTGGAATAAATATATTAATCAATAACTGATTACTGACTTCTGCATCCAAAACAATCCCTGTGTCAATGATATCTTGTAACTCATCATTACCTTCAATGGCAATGAGGGCGCCAATTTTCCGTTTAGACATATAAGATAAGGCGTACTCTAAATCCGAAATTAATTTAACATCCGGATCATTTTGCCGGTTCCGATTTTTTCGGAACATATCCCGCCCCAAAATCTCTAGAAAGCGGCGTAACTCAGGTTGGAATAAAACAATGACTGCAATAACACCCCACGATAAAATCTGGCTTAAAATCCAATCAATCGTCTGAAGTCCAATTACCTGGGCAATAAATTTAATGGCAATAAAAATAGCCAACCCCTTGAGTAAGTTCATCATCTGTGTCCCTCGTGCATAAACAATGACACGATAAATAATAAACCAGACAATTAGAATATCTAAGATCCGTACTATGGGTTTATCTAATAGGAACTGATTAAATATATCTAGCACATTTTCCCCACCTTTCATTAATCCCTTAAATTATAGCACAATTCTGCAAAACCATGAAAAAAGACTAAGCGGATTACCAAATAGTCTTACATAAGCTTACTTCTCTTCATGTGGCCGACTGCGGCGCAAAGTAAAATAATCAGGTACTGGATCATATCCCCCATGTACAAAGGGATGGCACCGTAAAATCCGCGCAATTCCCATTAAAAAACCTTTGAATGGTCCATGTTTTTCAATTGCGCCTAGCATATAATTTGAACAAGTCGGTTTATAACGACATGAAGGTGGAAAAAAAGGGGAAATTCCCCTTTGATAAAAGTGAACACATGTTATTAAAAATCGCTTAACCATTCCAAACACTCCTAATTAAATAACAAGCGATAGATAAATGAAATTGATTCAGCTGAAATAAAGGTAAAAATAAATAAGGAAATCGGCCGAAAAACTATGACTAACTTATAAAACTCCCAGAAAGTCATATCAGACAAACCGGTTATCATACAGAAAATATCATCAGGAAAAACAGGAAAAAAGAAACCCAAGGCTAACAACTTCTTATATCCTTTACCTTGGTTCATTTTACCAACATATTTTTCATAATCTGCATCCGAAATAAAGGCTTTTACAAAAGAAGAGCCAAAGCGTCGTCCTAAGTAAAAATTAATGGCTGAACCAATTAGCATCCCCAAACAATTGAGTAAAAATCCATGAACATGGCCAAAAATTAATACCCCAACGACGTTCGTTAGACCGAGGGGAATAATTGGATAGATAATTTGACTTAATTGCACAAAAAAGAAAATTATCGGGGCAAAAATCCCCATCGATAATAAAAGATGATGAAAGCCACCGTCTGGTTTAAAATAATCAGACCGGCCAATATATATAGATGCACAAATTGTAAAAATGACCCCAATGACTGTGGTATAGCGAATAATTTTTCGTTTTTGTTCTAAAGTTAATGACATCAGCAGACTCCTTAAGCTTTAATCTTATAGTCTAAAGGGTTATACTATTACTATGATTTTAGCCTAGTCTGTCATAAATTTCTAGTCATTTACTGACATTAACTAACTTGTAACAAGAAAGGAGCTTATTCATGTACCAAACGCGTATTTCTAAGCTTTGCCAAGCTCTCAAGAGCCAAAACGTTGACTATCAACTAATCTCTGATCCGGCTTCAATTAACTATCTTACCGGATATAAAACTGATCCCGGTGAACGCTTGCTCTTACTTATCTTAGCAGCCGATGGACACTTAACTTTAGTCTTAAACCAACTCTTTCCACCCGCTCAAGTTGACCCAAAAATTGAACAACTTATTTATAGTGACGGCCAACCAATCCTAAAGAAAATTGCCGCCTTACTAAGCAATGGAAAACAGGTTGGCATCGATAAAACCTGGCCAAGTCATTTCCTCCTCGACCTAATGGCCCTCAAACCCGACCTCCTTCCCCTAAACAATTCCGCAATTATTGATGACCTACGGGCCATCAAGTCGCCTGAAGAAATTGAAATTATGAAAAAAGCTTCCGCACTAAATGACCAAGCGGTTGAATTTCTCATTAGTCAGGTAGACCAAGGCTTAGCCGAAACTGAAATGGTTAAACGATTAAATGACTTCTATAAAAAGACCGGTCATAGCGGGCTTTCATTTGAACCCATCGTCGCATACGGCGCCAACGGCGCTGACCCCCACCACACAAGTTCAGATAGTTTGCCTAAAATAGGTGACTCTGTTGTCCTAGATATTGGTGGTATCTATCAAGGCTATGCTTCCGATATGACTCGAACTGTTTTCTATGGCCAAGCATCCCCAGAAGCAGTCAAAGTATATGAAACTGTCTTAGCTGCTAATCTAGCGGCACTTAATCAAGTTAAACCTGGTGTCCCCCTCAAAACCATCGATCTAGCCGCTCGTAAAATAATCGAAGATGCTGGATACGGTCCATACTTCACCCATCGAACAGGTCACTTTATTGGTCAAGAATGTCACGAAGCCGGTGATGTTGGACCATATAATGAAACACTAACCCAAGTAGGAAATGTCTTTTCAATCGAACCAGGAATCTACTTACCCAACAAATTAGGCGTAAGGATTGAAGACTTAGTCGTTGTAACCGAAGATGGCTATGAACTCTTAAACCATGCTAATAAAGAACTGCAGATTATTCCTATTGATAAAAAACAATAAAATTTGCCCTAAAACCAAACAAGGTTTTAGGGCTTTTAACTTAAAAATAAGCAAGAAAAAAACTGGTCCTTAAGACCAGTTAATAATACACCCTACAGGAGTCGAACCTGTAACCTTTTGATTCGTAGTCAAACACTCTATCCAATTGAGCTAAGGGTGCATATCATCTAATAAAGTTATTATAGCACCAATCACCAAAAAAGCAAGTAAAGATTAAATTTTTCTAATAAAAAAAACCAGAATCCTGGTCATTTATACACCCTACAGGAGTCGAACCTGTAACCTTTTGATTCGTAGTCAAACACTCTATCCAATTGAGCTAAGGGTGCATGTAGTGCCGAAGATCGGAGTCGAACCGATACGGAGTGTAACCTCCGCAGGATTTTAAGTCCTGTGCGTCTGCCTATTCCGCCACTCCGGCTTAAAAAATAAAAAAGCGGAAGACGGGGTTCGAACCCGCGACCCCCACCTTGGCAAGGTGATGTTCTACCACTGAACTACTTCCGCAAAATATTAAAGCCATTTGCCGGGATCGAACCGGCGACCTCATCCTTACCATGGATGCGCTCTACCTACTGAGCTAAAACGGCAAATTATAAAATAACTAAAATTAATAATACATAAAATTCTATCGAAAATCAATAAGATTAAAGAAAAAATTTAAATAATAATAATAAAAATGGTTAAAGAAAATAAAAAGGTAAGGCCTAAGCCCTACCGCAATAG
>NZ_AENN01000005.1:0-61615 GCF_000183205.1 Eremococcus coleocola ACS-139-V-Col8
GCTCAACAAATGGAGAAGGGGTTCTTTATATTAAAGTGCTTGAGACAGGTGATAAGTCCTTTATCTCTCAAGTACAGGATTTAATCAGCCAAGCTCAAAGTCAACCTTCTCGTGCAGAAAATATTGCTCAAAAAGTTGCAGGGTGGCTCTTCTATATTGCTGTTATTGTCGCGCTAATTGCTTTCGTAACATGGATGGTTATAGAAGATTTGCCAACGGCAGTTATATTTACTATTACTACATTAGTAATTGCTTGTCCGCACGCATTGGGTCTGGCTATTCCATTGGTAACCGCCCGTAGCACAAGCTTAGGAGCTAGTCGTGGCTTACTAGTAAAAGACCGCCAAGCCTTAGAAATAGCTCAAGATGCAGATGTGATGATTTTAGATAAAACGGGTACTTTAACAACTGGTGAGTTTAAAGTATTAGATGTAAAACTTCTTAATGACAAATATACAAAAGAGGAAATCATTGCCTTACTGGCAGGTATTGAAGGAGGATCTAGCCACCCAATTGCTCAATCAATTATAAGCTTCGCCAACCAAGAAGGTATAAGTCCAGTATCCTTTGATTCCATTGATGTAATTTCCGGTGCTGGCGTAGAAGGTAAAGCCAATGGGCACCAATACCAATTAATCAGTCAAAAAGCATACGGACGTAATCTAGATATGGATATTCCAAAAGGAGCAACCCTCAGTGTCTTAGTAGAAAACGATGATGCCATTGGTGCTGTAGCTTTGGGGGATGAATTAAAAGCAACCAGTAAAGAGTTAATTAAAGTTCTTAAAAAGAACAATATAGAGCCAATTATGGCAACAGGTGATAATGAAAAAGCGGCTCAAGGCGCGGCAGAAGATTTAGGGATTAAATATAGATCAAATCAATCTCCACAAGACAAATATGAGTTAGTAAAAAACTTAAAGAAGAAGGAAAAAAAGTTATCATGGTAGGTGACGGTGTCAATGATGCTCCTTCTCTTGCCTTGGCAGATGTTGGAATAGCGGTCGGTGCAGGAACTCAAGTGGCGTTGGATTCAGCTGATGTCATCTTGACTCAATCTGATCCAGGAGATATTGAATCATTTATTGAATTAGCACACAAAACAACTCGTAAAATGAAACAAAATCTCTTTTGGGGAGCCGGTTATAACTTTATAGCTATCCCTCTAGCTGCAGGAATTTTGGCTCCTATTGGTATCACATTAAGCCCTGCATTAGGAGCAATTCTAATGTCTGTGTCAACAGTCTTAGTTGCAATTAATGCTATTTTATTAAGATTAGATCCGAAAAAATAACGGTTAACAGATTGAATGATTGAAACTCCTTAAAGTATCAAGATACAATAGTTTTACAGGAGAAAAAGAGATATAAGTACTGGCTCTTTGTAAAATCGTGTTGGTAGAAGTAGACGATTTTTCTACCAACACGATTTTTAATTTATTATAGAACTGATTTCTTTTAAAATCCTAAAAGCCATTGATTTCAACAGTCCTATAGACTATTATCTTATTTTCTACACATCAATACTACCGCTTCAGTAGCCGATTGCACCCAATCATTCACTCGCTTCGCTCGTCATTCTTGGGCAATCCGTGCACGGGCAGGACAGCTGCTTCTTCAGTCGCTAACGCGCCTTCACAAGCAGTGTCACTGCCTCAACGTGTCCTTCCTTATCCCACCTAATTTCATTGGCCATTACACTATCACCAACATATTCCCAACGGTCATAAATCATCTCACCATGTTTTTCAATCAACTTGGCATTCTTATGTGGGACTAAATCACCTTTTGTGTAATCACTAGTTGCAAAACTCAACGGAAACTTAAAGACTATCTTTTTCACGGCTCTTTCTTTTCTGTCAAAGTCTTCAAAAAGTTCCACTCGTTCGATATATCTTCTAAAAAACTTCTTTTGTTCAAGCTCACTCATTGAACGCCAATTCCACAAGTATTCGCTCAAAGCCCTATACTCATCTGCAGCACTATTGCTTATGATGATTTCCTGTCTAAGTCGTCTATCAACTTCCCTAATTTCCTGCTTTACCCTTGCTAAATCCGTGTATTTTTTATCTTGGTCAAAGACTAAATCATCATATTTCATCTGGTAGGCGATATCATCAACATCAAGCTCATCTAATCTTGTGCTGATATTTTGAATTTGTGCCTTTAAGATCCTTTTGGTCTTTTCTAATCCTTCAAGCTCTTTTTCAATCTTCTCTTTATCCGACATCTCAAGCATTTTCGCCTTTAATTCCTCAATAATTAAATCTCCTATATCTGCACTTCGTAAAGCCAAATAAACTTCTAAGTCAATCTTATCTTGCGGTGGTTGTCTTCTAAACGTGCATATTCTGCCATCTGCGAGCTTTTGATGCTTGCAAACATAAAAGAAACTGTCTTTATAATATGTTCCATCTTTCTTACGCTTTCTATTGACGTTGCCATACATATTACCCCCACAAGATGGACATTTTAATATTCCTGATAGCTTATGTTCATGCTCAAGGCTATGGGTCTTGATATTGCCTACCCCTGTTCTTTTACGCTTTTCATGTGCCTTATTCCATAATTCTTCACTGACAATAGCTTCATGAACACCCTCTGAAACGATATAATCATCACTTTTTACCATCTCATACTGATTACGGTTTCCTTTTTTCTTCTGTGTTTTTCTCTTTCCATAGGCAATCTTGCCCATGTAGACTTCATTGTCTAAAACTCGTTTCACAAAATCAGCTGTAAAAAGCTCTAAGCTATTGTTCTTGTACTTCTTTCTCCTATAACCCCTGTCGTTTAGATGATTAGCAACCCTCATCATGCCGTTATCATCAAGATACAACTCATAAATCATCTTAACGATTTTTGCTTCTTCTTCGACTATTTCTAGCTCTCCATTAACTAGATTATAGCCATAAGGGGCTTGCCCACCATTCCATCTTCCTTGACGGGCTTTCTCTTTTCGTCCTTCCATGGTTTGAACGGCGATATTATCCCTTTCAAGCTCTGCTAAAGCCCCGAGTATCGTGATAATGACCTTGCCAATCCCTTTTGATGAATCAATCCCATCTTCAACGCATATAAGGTCCACGCCATAGTCTTGGATTAATTCAAAAGTATCTAAGATATCTCTTGTGTTACGCCCAAAACGGCTCAACTTATAGACAATGATTTAGTCTACATCTTCGCCTGCCATGACATACTCGAGCATTCTTTGAAACTCTTCACGCCCTTCAATCGACTTGCCACTTTTTCCTTCATCTGAGAACTCTCTGATGATATCTATATCAAGGCTTTTCGCATAACTTTCTATTCTTTGCTTTTGTGCATCGAGAGAAAAGCCCTCAATCTGCATTGAGGTACTAACCCTTGTGTATGAGTAGGCTCTTTTCTTTGCCAAAAGAACACCTCCTAGTCAATGTTGGTATTTTTATCAGCGATACAATCAAATTCATTGTATGTGCTAAAACCAAGCATATACATAGCTAAAATCATTCCCATATTTTCGCTTGTTCCTTCAAACCCATCAGCTACTCTTTTAATTTCTTCATAAACTTTATCTTTAGGAACAGCTAATTCATCACCTTCATCAATGACTTCTTTTACAATTTCTGGAAGGACTTTACAGATTTGATAAAACGCATCGCTTTGCCCTGTAACAATCTCATAGAACCTATCAATGCTTACTCGTCTAATCCTATTATGTGATACTTTTTGCCCATCAACTGTGGTTTGCCAAATAATATTTTGACTTCTTGCCGCTATGGCTTCAACTAAAAAGCAAACACAATTATCATCATGTAATAACTGATTTTGCATTTTCATATAAGTTTTACCTGCTGATGATGAGTTCATCGTATTGTGTTTATTTTTAAGCTCAACGCATACTTTGGCTACCTCATTTCCATTATCCAAAACATAACCTTCAGGTGATTCATAAATCACATCCCAACCACCTTCTTTGCCATTATCTGGCACACGACAATGTTCTATATAGTTAAAAATTCTCTGATGAAAATAACCTATTTCGTTTGTGTTTGACTTATCCCTTTGTCTAAATATCTCATTGGCAATGATTGTTTCCCAATCCTCACCATAAACTGCCTTATCAAATATCATTTTGACAGGGTCAATAAAATTTCTATTAAATTTTTTGACATCATAAGAAACTAGCTTAGTTCCATAATGTTTTATTGTATTTTTAACATGCTTTTTAAAGTCCTCTTGACTTATGAAATCAATTGTCCATTCCATTTTTATCCTCCATATCCAACGCCTTTATTATTTCTAAACCAATCCTTCTTGCAAGTTCTACTGGAACAGCGTTACCAATTTGCTTATATTGGTCACTTAGCCCACCACAAAATTCCCATTCATCAGGGAAACTTTGAATCCTTGCATATTCCCTCACTGTGAAGGGTCTTGTTTCTTCAGGATGGCATCTTTCTGTTTGTTTTTGTGATGGGGAAGTGGTCAAGGTCAAACTTGGCTCATCCCAAGATATCCTTCTTGCCATTCCTCTTCGTCCACCACCTGAATAATAGCTTTTGCCCATATAGTCTTTGGCTACCTCTTCAGGTAAATCAACCCAACAACCCCCAGCAGGAACAAGCTCCATAACCTTACGCTTATTCTCACTATATGGCTGATAAGGACTATCTGGAACATCTTTCAAAACATCTCTTAAAATTGTCATTTCTCCATCTTCTTTAGGATATTCAAAATCAATTTTATCCTTCAAATCGCTTCGAATACCAATAACAATGAGCCTTTGCCTTTTTTGTCCAACGCCAAAATAGGCTGCGTTTAATACCTTATAGCCTATTTCATATCCCAAAGACTCAAATTCATGTTTAATGGTCTTAAAAGTTCTTCCTTTATCATGACTTAAAAGCCCTTTGACATTTTCAAACAAAAATATTTTAGGCTGAACTTCTTTTACGCATCTTGCAAACTCCGCAAATAACGTTCCTCTGGTATCGCCAAATCCTAATCTTTTACCAGCATAGGAAAATGCTTGACAAGGAGCCCCACCACTCACCACATCAATTTTGTTTTTATATTGGCTAAAATCCACATTAGCAATATCATCTTCAATGACATTCCAATCTGGTCTGTTTTCTCTTAATGTTTCGCAAGCCCTTTGGTCAAATTCAACAAATAATTTTCCTTCAATGCCAGCTTCTTCCAAACCTAGAGCTAAACCACCAGCACCAGCAAATAATTCAATACCTGTGTATTTCATCATTTCTCCAATCAATCTTTCTTATTATTTTCAACATATTTAGCAGCTGCAAGCCTTAAAAAAGCAGACAAGCTAAGCCCGTATTTCTTCGCTATTTCCTTTAGTTCATCTCGTTCTTTTGGTGTTAAAGATACAGATATACTGCATCTTTTATTATCATCATTTTTACTCATATCTAAATCCTCCAATAAAAAATGGACCTATTTTTTAATAAGTCCATTATACTATATTCTTGACCAAGATTTCAATAACAGTTGACTAATAACCATAGTCAATACCTTTGTCTTGTGCATCTTCAATTTGAAGCCTTAAAGCATCCTGCATCAATGCCTCTTGTTTCTTAATCAAATCACTATTGCGACCACTTTTTACCCTATTGCCTAAAAATCGTTTTTGTTCTTCTTTCATTGTGGATTGCATTTTTTCCCCATGTCTTTTTTCTTCTTCAACTTCTTTCTTGTCAGCATTTAGATTGATTTTTTTACTATAATCAATTACTTTTTCAACCTTAATTTGAGCTGGTTTTTCAACTTCTTTTTCCAATTGTTCTTTTTCACGTCTTTCAGCTTCTCTTCTTGCTTCTTCTCGCTCTTTCGCCATTTTTTCTTGAACTCTTTGCCAAATGTCATCAACATCTTTTTGTCTTTGTGTTCTTGTATCTACTTTTTCTTTTCTCAGAGCTTTTTGTCTTTGTTCCTCTTGTTCTTCTTCTAGGGCTTCTTGTTTCTTTCTTTCTTCTTCGACCTTTCTCTTTGCTTCAGATTCTATTCTTGCTTCTTCTTCTTTTCGTTTTGCTTCAGCTTCTTGTTGCTCTTGCAAATTATCCTTAAAAAAATCATTTAATTCATAAGGCGAGTATACTTTACCCAACTTATATGACCTTGACTTCAAAGCTCTGTTTGGTAACTTAGTGCCTTCTGGAACATTGGATAAATCTTTCAGTTCATAGGTATAATATGCACCATATTTCTTGCTTTTACCTTTTCTTATACCAACACCATTTTCTTCAAGATTTTTAAAAAAAACATCTACACTTGTTACATTAAATGCCGATTTAGCAATTCGCTCTCTAATATCTTCTTTCCAAGAATACGTATCTTTGTCTTTTTTGACCCTTTCCATTTGCGTTATTTTAGAATAATAACCATAATTCTCTTTTCCATCGTCAAGCTCAAAATATCTACTTGCTACCTTATCTGTCCACTTAGTGATGTTGGGCCAGTAGTATTGATTATTTTTACAGCCTTTGCTCGTTTGCATGTGAACGTCATTGACGATGATATGGTTATGAATCAGTCCACTCTTACCATCTGTTTGAGTAAAAATTATACTTTGTCTACCCGGATAAAACTCTCTTGCAAACTCCATACCTATCTCATTTGCCGTCAAAATATCATTTCTGTTTTGAGAGTCAAGCTCATTCTTGCTAAAGCTTTGAACAATACGCAAAACTTGTGTGGTATGATTCTTGCCTGCCCTCATCCAATACTTTTGCATCTGAGTGATTGGGTCCATGCCATCAAACATGTTCACCATTCCGATATACTCATTACGGTTTTCTTTTCCGTTATGACCTTTACCTTTTCCCTGTGCATACTCGATTGCACCACGCCCATTCGCTGTTCTAGTTACCCTTGAATATGCCATAATGCTTCACTCACTTCCTGTGCAACCTGCTCATAATTAGTCACGATATCTTCCAACTTTTGCATGTCTAATATTTCTACATCTCTATCGAGCTTACCGTCATACTTCAATTTCAAATCTTGATAAAAATTCACTCCAATACGTCTTATCTGTTGTTTCATTTCACTTAATTCGTTCGCCAAAATAATCAAAATGCTATTGATTGCATCTGCTTGCTCTCTATCTATATACCTCAAATTTCCAAAGTATCTTTCAAGTCCTCCAGCAGCTGCAATACGGACTACTTGTGCCTTACTCACCCCATTACGGTCAGCTAATTCCTGAAACACTTCATTAGCTTCTCTACTGAATCGTACAGTCATTGGCACAAGCCAATCTTTCTTCATATCATCAATCATGTCTTCAGCTTCTTTATCGCTTACATTATTTCCCGTGCCGGTTAATAATGTTTGCTCATCGTCGTTAGCCCTCATGTTCTTATTCACTGCGTTCATAAATCTAACTCCTTTTATTTCACTTCTTCGGGCTTACGCATAGGGAGGTCAACTCGTTCATCTAACTTCAGTTTTTTCCCCTAACTACCTCCCTATGCTTATACAAGCATAGAGTTTCGGTGCCACATAGTGGCTTACCTCAACTCTACCGCTCGGACCATAGGTCCTTCGCTTGCTTGTAGGGTGGGGCTTCGCCCCTCCCTTAACCCTCCCTAATCGGCTAACGCCATAAGGGTCTGCAAGCCCCTGTAACTTCTTTTTCCTAACGATAGTTACTCTCTTGTTGATAATCCTGTTCAGGAAAATCTTCCTCTATGTCAGAAGAATTTTCTTCTTGTTTCTTCTTTGCATACTCCTCAAGATGTTGCTCATGTCTAAGTTTTGTTTCTCTTCTTCTTGCATTTGTTTCTTTTCGTTTGAGTCTTGCTTGCTCAAGCTCTTCACTTGCCATCTCAAGCACATGGTCAAAACTTTTTTCATAGAATGTCGCCAATACTTTTGCATCAGTCTTGGTATTCTGCTCTAACCAGACAGTGAGCTTGTCACTGTCTGTTAATGCATCAAAGATAACTTGAAGTTTATCTTTTACCTTTAACATTCTCGCTTCTTTTTCAAGTCGCTCTTTCTCTCTTGTTGCTTCTTCCAATTGCTTTTGCACTTGTCGTAAGTGATTGCTTTTGTTGTTTATATTACTCATGTGCAGATACCCTCCTTAAAATTTTATTTTTCTATACAATCAAGCTCTAAGTCTTCGCAGACTTGCTTGTATTTTCCTTGTTCCATTAAATCTTTTGGACATGTATTGTTATCTTGGCAATACTCCCACATTTTCTTTCTGACAATTCCTCTTTGGCGACCACCATAATAAACATCTTTATCATTAACCCTTATGGAAAGGACCCTTGATACTTCATGCCAATTATCAGAATTAATCAATAAACCCTTACCATCAGTTGTCTTAGGTTGTATCCACTTACCACTTTGCTCAACGATAATATTTAATCTTTTGATAAATGTGCGATTTGACATGACTGATGTATTTGGTCGGTTTTGTTTTAGCCACCAATTAAATAACTCCCACAAATAGCAGTTTGCTAAAAAGTCTTCATGAGAATTAGCGATATATTCATGGTAAAACTCAACCACAGGGTCGTTTTCCATGACATATTCTTCTTTCAACGCTTTTGAATCACTTGGTTCTAAAAGTTCATAAACCTTGTCCATTTCAACAAGCAGATGATAAAGCATATACTCACTAAACTCACGGGACTTCACCCATGGTTGGATTAACTTATCGTCTTCTTCACCGTCAAACCTTGCAGGAAAAGGAACTAATACGAGTCTATCTAGCCATGCTTGACTCTTATCTCTTGACTTTGGTAAATCATTAGCGGCAGCAAGAAGAAAAATAAGTGGTCTATAACTAAACATGTTTTCACCTTTTCTCTCCACAGCAATTGTTCCGTGGGCAATGAGCGTTTTTAATTTTCTTGTATTCCTAATATAAGTATTAGTATCGGAATCGTCACAAAGAACTAAACTCTTACCAACAATACCAGCTAAAGCAAATCGTCCAGCCCCATCAGTGTTAGATAAATCCTCAAGACTGCTTGGCATAACATTACCTTCACCAACAAGAGCGTTTATCATTTCAAGAAATGTACTTTTTCCATTCTTCCCGCTGTTATAAAGCAAAGCCATTTGTCGCCATATCCACTTAGGTCGAACACAAGCACAGGCAATCACTAAAAGGGCTTGGGAAAGCTTTTGATTGTCAGCCGCCAACTCGTTAATCCAATCAAGAGGGTTTATCCTTGTCCCATCAGGTTTAATGTGATATGGAATCGAAGGTGGTGACTCCGCTAAATTGGTTGATAGCTTGGATAAAAACACGTAATCGGGTGAAAAAGGAATACGCTGTTTTGTTTCGTAATTAAACAAAGTATTATTTAATGCAATGATATTTGGGTCATCACATTCAAGTATTCTATTTTCTGGTCTTGCTGCATAATCATGAAGACTAGTATAAAATTCACTTTTCCAACGTGAACTTCTATCACTACCGAGTAATTCAATCCAAAGGTTTAAAAGTCCATCACCAATAAATTCATATAAACCTGTCTTTTCGTTATAACGACAAATAGGTCCCTCAGCTCTTGGGTTTCTCATCGTTTCTGGTGTTACAACCATATTGATTTTCTCAGCCAAAGTAAGTATACGAACGGCTTGAGCAGGAGATAAACCTTTTGAAGATGGCCAGTTTAATTGACGGTAATTTTCCATCTCCTGAAGAGCCACCCCTTTTGGTGGTCTTTCATTAAGAATTTTAATCATTTCATTAAAATTTCCAACTACACTATTAGCAAAATCTTTCATAGTATCCAATAAGACCATCGCCTCATTAATCTGCCAATCAGCCATGGTATATTCCACAGCATAAAGTTCCAATTCTGCATAAAGATTTATAGTTTCTAAAAACTTATCACGTTGAGCATTTAAAGGTTCATTAGTTGTAATGAAATATGAATCATTAGCTATACCAGCGACAAATTGTTTTTCATATTCTTCAAATTCTGACAAAGTTTCTTCATCAATCTCTTGTAAAATCTCTTCATTTATGTTAAAATTATTTTGAGAATTGGAGATAGTCTCTTTTGATTCGTCATCAAGGGGGCTATCTTTTTTTATGTCTTCATTTTTTTATTCATAATAGAAATCCTTTCTTTTTTTATTTTCACGAACAAAAAAAGCGGCAAACCAAAAGAACCCTTTAAAAGGTCTTTTGATTCACCGCTTGTGACTTTGTTTGTCCAATTTTAGCCTAGGGCTACAATTCAAGATTGTAGTTTACCTGCTAAGACGCTGTATACATCGCAATTAGGTTGTCAGCCCTAATCACTCCCAGAAAGACTTACACCCTCTTACGCTTAATGCTGGTAGTTGCTTTTCTCTTGTATTTCGTGTTCGTGAATTTTTGCTATTCAATTTTCTTATTCTCTTATATTTTAGCACCTTTGAATAAAAAAATCAACCACTAACCACAATATATTGACTTTTTAAGTCGTTCTATTGCCATATGTTGTGGTTTTCTGTTCATTTATGAGGAGAAATTCCCTCACAACAAAAAGAAAAAAGGTGGGGATGAAGACCATCACAGACAAAAAAGCATGTTATTAATTTAAAAAATATATTCCTGAACACTTGAACACTTCAAAAATCCTAAGTGTTCAGCTAAGTGTTCAGCTCAAAGCCTTGATTTTACTAGGTTTCTTCCTCCCCTGAACACTTGAACACTTGACTTCCAACTCAATCCTTATTTATATAATATATATTATTTTTTCTCTCCCCCGCGTAAGAGGTGGTTTTCTAAGTGTTCAAGTGTTCAGACCCTCTACAAACGGCTAAATATCAACGTTTTATCCTGAACACTTAGAAAATCCAAGTGTTCAGCTAAGTGTTCAAGTGTTCAGTTATCACCCCCTTTTCTTGCTTTCTTCACTTCCACCACCCAACCAATGCCCAATATTGGGACGTACACTTCTAAGTTCCACCTCACAAAATCACCCTCCACCCTTTCCTGTGATAAATCCCCCATATAAGACTAACCCTAGCAAGGCGAAGCCTTGCGACAGTATGCTTGAACATCTATAGCAGGAGGGTAAAAACATGTTTGATAATATTAAAACTTATAAGGACTTTGCAGACCGTCTTGGTGGTCTTATTCTTTGTAATGAAATGGCTGGCCGTGACATAGAACTCATATCAGGGGAACTAACCTATGATGAAGATTGCTATTATGAAATCTTTCAATGGTTCATTATTCAAGACCCATCTTTTGCGATGGACCATACCGATGAACTAATCTTTTATGATAATGAGCTAAATCTTTATATCCTAGGTGTAACCCATTATGGAACAGCATGGGATTATGTATCTGCTCCAGACTTTCACTAAACGAAAAAGGCAAGATAGACTACTTCTAGTCCGTCTTGCCTTTATTTTCTTTTATAAGCCCATATAAGCCTCTAGAACGCCTGTAAACGCCCTAGGTATATCATTACTCGTCTAAACTCTAAAACAGTCCTTAAAACGTATCCTATGTGTTGCTTTTATTTCTTTCTCCATCCATCAATCATCTTGAAGTGGATAAAAGCTTCTTTGATAGCTTCCATCTTTTCTTCAGGACACTTAGGAACAACTTGGTCTTCTTTTTTGCTCAAATTATAGTTTTTCCTCTTTGCCAGCCCAAACTTTTCCTTAGCTTGACCAATGTATAAGTTCGTCACATTGAACCCATTCGTCTTCTTTATCCACGCTTTAATTTCCTCATAAGTAGCATCTTTATAAGGTATTATCTCATTATCTTTAGGTTCATACTCAATGTAAATAGTCTTCTCGACCTCTTGGTGGGATAAAAGGGCAACCGTCTCGACATGTGCCGGTTATAAAGTATGGATTGATTTCACTATGATGATTAGGTAGTGTGGATATTTAATTGAAAAAAGCCACTTAAAACTTTAACAATATTATTTTATTACTTGATAACTTCATGTTTATCAACAATCTCATACCAATCTACTCCAAATAAATATTCTGATGTTTCGGTATCAGGAAAGATGCCAAAGGCTAAACCATTCTCTAAATAAACATCATCATAATCGTATTGGCTATAACGGTGTCCATCAATATAATCAGTTTCTCCTTCTAATGCTATTGAAACTTCTATACCATGATCTTCAATCTCGATACAAGCAAATCGTTCTCCAGAATTTGGGCCTGATTTTAGCAATTGGTCTGACTCCAAAGTGCAAGAAATCGTATGTGCTTTACCATCAGGAACATATTCAATACCAATATAATATCGAAATTCGTAGCCCCAAATGCTACCTGTCTCACTATAATCATAAGGAACAGACTGACCATCAATTTTAATGTCTATATTACCCAATGGAGTACTTAATTTTTTTATCTTTTTCATTTGTCATTCACCCGTCTACAGTATACCAAAATAAGAGACACCGAACTATACTATACCGCTACAACATGGTTCTATCTCTAGAGTTGTGAACATGCCTACATAAAATGAAGTATCTTGGTAATTCAAGTCGTAATACCTTTCATTTTTTAAGATGTATCAAAAGAATAAACTTATTTTGATGTGACCCTCAAAAGTTAGATTTATGCTCCAACTTTTCGGGGCACTACACACTTACCTTGTTGATAGTTTAATGATAGAATTATGATAATAAAAAAGGAGGTCTTCTTATGAATATTCGTCCTGTTTCAGATCTAAGAAATAAATTTCCTGAAGTCGAAGAAGAAGTTATTGAATCTGGACATCCTGTCTTTTTAACTAAAAATGGCTATGGCACGATGGTATTAATGAGCATCGATCAATACGAATTTATGACCCAAGACATTGAAAGCAAACTTGATGAAGCGGATCACTTAGCAGCTTCCACAGAGACAAGGTATGGCCTCGATGAGGTGATTGAGCGAGTCATGGAGCGCATTAATCAGCATGGCTAACTATCAAATTCGTATTCTTCCTAGCTTTGAGCAAGATTTAAATCAAATTGTGGATTATATTGCTTTAACGTTGTCCAATCCATCTGCAGCGATGAATCTAGTAGAGAATATTCATAAAGCAATTGAGGAGCGAGCTAACTATCCTCTTAACTTCCAACCTTTCTTAAGTCAAAAATAGAGAAAACATCCATATTATGTCATCCGAGTTGGAAACTACTCTATTTTCTAAGTGGTGATTGATTCCTTCATGGAAACCGCCGTATACTTTACAGCAAACGACACCTAGACTCTCATCTATAAAAGATAGGGAGTGGGCAAGAAGTAGAAAATCAGTTGATTTTCGCTTCGTCTACTCAACCACTGCGCTTTGAATTAAATAGATATGCCTGAACAGAATTTAAAAAGTTTTTGCCCAACCTCAAACACTATCACGTTTAATCGCGACACTATAGCTAATCGCTATCGCTAAATGCGTTTTATCCGTACCTGGATTCCCTACTAATTCCACTTCTTGCTTCGTTATAAAGATGACTCAATAATCGTTCTTATTTGATTTTCTTCAACACTCGGCTGAAACGTGAAGTCGTAATCGTCGATGGTCTTTAAGTAAGGGAAAGCAGCCACTTTAACATTATACAAATGCTTATTTTCTATCAAAAGTGAATCACTTTTAAACTGCGAAATGGCTCAATTTTAACTTGCGAAATACAAATTTTCTTTTCATCTACCATTGAAAGTATTTCGGGGATAAGTTCAGTAAGGCGGATATATCTCTGTACCTGATTACGGCTTGAGCCTGCTTGCTCCGCAACTATTTCAACGGATTTTTTGCCATCTAACTTGTGCCCAACTTGGGTACAAGTTAAGTACGACCTTGCACCTTGCCTCTTAATAGCCTCTAATTTCAGCTTAAATGCAAAGGCTCGTTCGCTTGGTAAGATATTTTCTCTCTGCAAATTGCTGTCAACCATAATGATTATGGCGGCATCATCGTCAAGGTTACGGACTATTACAGGCATTGTATCAAGCTCAGCAAGTTCACAGGCTCTTTTTCTGCGATGTCCTGCAACAAGTTCATAACCACCTTCATCACGAGGTCTTGCAATGGCAGGAACAAGTAAACCATATTGCTTAACGCTTTCTGCTGTATCAAGCATGGCTTCATTGTCAATCACCTTAAATGGGTGGTCTTTAAAAGGAAACAGTTCTGTTAAAGGGATTTCAATTATCTTCTCTCGACTTTCATCAGCCCTGCTTTCTTCTGTGGAGAATAAATCATCTACTGATGCCAGCTTTATGTTTTTGGCGGATTTTTTCAATTTTAAGCACCTCCTTAGTCAAACTTGTATATCCCTCGGCAACCTTTCCTTTGGGGTCATGGGCAAAGATACTTTTTCCCTCTTCACTGATTTCTGCAGCTTTCACCGAACGGGGTATATCAGCATTAAATACTTTAATACTGCCTCCATAAGTCTCTCGTACCAATGCACTGATGTCCTTTGCAAAATTAGTGCGCCCATCTACCATAGTTAAGAGAATGCCGTCAATTTTCAATTTGGGATTTATCTGCCTGCGTACCTTTCCAATGGTCTGTAATAGCTGCTCTAATCCCTTTGCTGGGAGATAATCGGCTTGTACAGGAACGATTACACTATCTGCTGCAGCAAGGGCTTGATTGTCAGCGTTCCTAAAGAGGGCATACAGTCTAAAAGAATATAGTCATACTGTTTTTTTACCGTATCAAGGTATTGTTTAAGTATGGTTTCCCTGCTCATGGCATTAACTAGGGATATTTCCATACCTGATAACTCAATGTTGGCAGGTAGTAAATCTACTCCCTCATAGTGATGTAAAATACCCTCTTTAGGTTTAAGGGTAGTATCAGTAATCACTTTCCCCATAACCGTAGTAAGAGTAGTATCTATGCTATCTGGGTGTGAATACCCTAAGCTAATGGACAAACTACCTTGAGGATCTGCATCCACTAGCAAGACTTTCTTATTTTCCATAGCTAAACCTATACCTAAGTTGGCTCAGGTGATTGTTTTGCCAACACCGCCTTTTTGATTGGCTATGGCAATGATTTTTGCATTCAATTCTGTTCCTCCTTTTAATTTTGTGCATAAAAAAAGAGCTAGTCATATATAGACTAACTCCTTTTTCTAAAATATTTTATTGTAATCACGCGTTATGATTGGGAATCAAGACGCAATCTAAGTGTATTAATAGCACGATATCTATTTAATGCTTCTATTTCGCTATAAACATCTAAAGTATTGCTTACATCTTCAATGGTTACAGCTAATGCATATGGAACATCAATATTCTCTTCATCCCAACGTGAAAATAATTCAAGCCAAATCTGCCAATCACCAGCTTCAAATTTTGAAAACAATTTTGTAAACTGGTGACAAACATCCCATTTTTGTCTACCAACTTTAAAATCTTGTTTAACTGGCTTTAAACGTCCATCAGAACTACTCTTTTTTAATGATGCCCGTATATATGCCCCTAAATATTCTGTTCCTTTTGTTCTGTCAACTGGTGGCATTGAAATACATGTTACTGAAACTTTTGCAACATTTCTTCCAACCTGAGCAGCTAAAATTTCAGGCATATAAATTGTTACACGTTCTTTAGTAACCTTATTTAAGGTACCTGTTCTCACAAATGTTACTTTGGAGGGAGAAGAATACTTGCTCTCATCTACATTGGATAAACCTCTACCGTATAAATTATGAGTATATGCCAATTCTTCATCAGTAATACTGTCCTCATCCCAAATAGGCATAGCATTGTGATATAACAAGACTTTTGCCAACAGGATATCTTGGTTAGGGATAATTCCTAATATTTCTGCAAAATCTCCAGCTACAACAGGAGCAGTAAAACTTGTTCCTGCATCTGGCGTCAGTTGACCGTTTTTGTCTAAAAGTAAAGAATATTTATCTTCAGGCACTGATACTGAACCTGCAATACATGTTATACAACCACCGTAAGCAGTCAAATCAGGTTTAGAAAAACCATTAAATCCTGAACCTATCCGACTATATGAAGAAACTTCATTTATAGCAGAAAGACTATTTGGGTGCGTTTCTCCTGAAGTTGCTCCAACAACAACAGATAACATAGAATCAGCTGGAGCTGATACTCTCGAATCATCATCATCTAGAATATCTTCTAAACAAGATTCAGTGCTCCACAATTGGTGATTTCCAGCTGAAATAACAAACTGCACATTTCGTTTTAGTTGTAGAGCATCCAATTCATAACCTAAAATACTCATTTCATCCCCTTCAATTGGTGAGGATGCATTTGCAGATAGATTATATATTTTAGATATATCACAAAATGTAGCTACAGCATTCTGAATTCTTTTGATAAACACATTTACAGGAACACTTCCATCTAAAATGTTGCAATCAATAATACGAGTTCTTGGAGTAATTTTCGTACTAGGCAATTGGTCACATATGTATTTGAATGCAACTCTACTAGCAACTTTTGTTCCATGCTCACTATCACCACCAGAAGAACCATCTGTCCAATGATGGAGTATAAGTGGTTCTAATCCTTCTGGAAAATTCACTCCCGAGTCTAATACAGTTACTATGGGTAATTTATCAATAAGAACACTATCGTCCAATTCCAATTCATTTAAATCAATTGCATCTTTTGATGCTACATCTGCACTAAAAAAATCAGTTTCCTCAATCCTATAAATTGCTGAATCATTCTCGTAATGAAATAAGGAATTCGAAGGTATAATTACCCGAATTACTGGCGTGTTATCTGACAAGTAATATAGTTCTTCCTGAATAATCCCATCTCTGTCTCCAATTTTTTCAACTAATCTTTGTATTGCTAAATCATATATTTCTTCTCTTAAGTTAGGCACAAGCATTAACTGAATATCCAATGAATCAGAAACCAGATCCGAACAAGTGGTTTTTTTCAAAGAACTTGAATTCTTTTCACTGCCAAGATAAGGCTTAAAATCTTCTATATAATCAAAATATGTTTTACCTGATCCTGAACGAGTATAATCATCTATTCTCTTTTTTAATGATTGAAACTGGTTTTCTGTTGTAGCAATTACAGCCTTATTCTCACTTTTAACAACTTTAACTTCCATACCAGTTGATGTAAATAAATCCTTTTTATCTTTGATCTTTTCTCCATCTGGCAATTCAACTTTGAATATCATTAATCCTGTATCTGATAAAGAATCATCCTCTGAAACATTTTCAATCGCTTGTTTTATTGATTGAAGACTGCTACTTAATTTTTGTCCATGCTCAGTAAAAGATATATTTCTTGGTGTTGTTCTCCCTGTTGGTTTTTTGTCTACCCTAGTAACTTCTTCATCAGGTATCCACAAATGGTTTCTTCTTTTATCACTCATCATTTAGCTCCTCCTTTTTAAAGCGATAGTCCAACGTAGATTTGGGAATACTTGTTATCTCTTCTAATGTTCTTAATGATATACCATTTTTTTTAAGCTTATATAGTGCTTTCATAAAATCATCACTATTCTCACTTACAAAAAGTGTGTTTTGTTGCAACCATATTTCTGCAATCTCTTTTTGAGAGACAACTTTATTTACATTTTCCAATACACAATATTTGGCAAGTGATTGCATAAAACTCTGAACTTCTGCACCACTCATACCTTCAGACAATATTATTAAAGTCTTAATATCAATATCATACTCAGATAATTTTTCAGAATAAAATCTTTCTATAATTTGAGTTCTCTGTTCCATATTTGGTAATTCTAATAGTATTGAAGAATTAAATCTTCGCCAAATAGCTGGATCTAAAAGGTGATGGTGATTTGTTGCAGCTACTAAAAAAACGTTCGATGGCATGGCATCCATATTTTGCAAAAGAGTTGTCACAACCCTCTTGAGCTCCCCTAATTCATTAGAGTCATCTCTTTTTTTAGCAATAGCATCAAACTCATCTAGAAATAACATAATTCTCTTATTCTTAACAAAATCAAAAATTTTTCTTATGTTTGTTCCTGTTTGCCCTAAATAAGAAGAAACCAAGCCATCCAGTTTTACGTATGCAACTGGTATTTGCAACTCGCCTGCTAAAGCATTCGCAGTTAATGTCTTTCCACAACCCGGAGGCCCACAGAATAACAGCCTGTTTGCGGGAGCGATACCTCTATCAATAAGTTTTTTAACAGATTTTTGCTCTGCTACAATTTGCCGAACTGCTTGTAATGTTTTCTCAGGCAAAGCAACATCTGACAATGTAATTTTAGGGGTTAAAATCTCTAATAATTCCAAGGTACTATCCTTATCTTTAGGCATCGGAATTGCATTTTGAACGGAAAAAGACATTTCTGAAAGTGGACTATCGCTATAAGCTGCAGAACGTTTTTTATCATATACATATGCTTTCCTCAGTGAGGAAGATGTGTTAAGATTTCCTTTCTTCTCTTCATCATCAGCTAAACTATTTAATGCATTTTTAAAAGCATCTTCGCTACCAGAGCTATGAGCTTCTATCAATTTAACTACTAAACTTGATTTCATATTGACACCTCTTTTTGGGACACTATTGTTTATAATGTTAAATAGTATCATTTTTATTCCCATTTGTCAACATATTATTGGACGCGATTGGACAGGTAATTATTGATTGCAATCTCTCCCCAGAAATAATTGTTTTTATATTATCAGGAAAGGTATATATACTGGCAATATCTCATTGATTCTCCGTACATCTTTCATCATTTAAAATAGGTTCAAGTGAGAAATTTTGCCCATCCTTTGTTCTATATATTTTTACGTCCAATTCTGTCCCTCCTTTCAATTTTAGGCACAAAAAAAGAGCTAGTTATATAAACTAACTCCCTGTGAAAATGTACTATTTAATTTTATCTATTTTGATTGTCAAATTAAGCTAGAATTTTTACCTAACACATAATACATTTGCTTTTTGTCTAATTGATAATTAAAATGGTTGTTCGAAAGTTCAAGAATAAATTAGCCACTAACTTTAAGGTTTCCACAAAGTCAGATTTGTGGCAAATGAAGTGAGTCAAATTGATGCATTAAATCGTTAGATCTTTACTTGGATGCTCCGGTATGATACTCGCGAATAGCAAGTTGGGAAAAGGTTTGGGTAGGATACCCAAAAAGCATCCCTAAATCATCATGCCGGGCTAGGCACCAAGTCAAGCTCTAACAATCAGGTGCCTTACGCAATGGTTTCACTGCCTTTACAAACACATTGTGTGCATTAGAAAGCATCTATCCATCCAAGTTCCTTACAACAATCGATAAAAACTTCAATTGGCGTTCGATAATCGAATGATTTTCGTGGGATTTCATTACGGAAATGAGCTGTTTGGCTGAGTGTATCCTGCGATATATCGGTAAAATCCATCCCCTTAGATAACCCATCTCTTCGAAGAAGTCCATTAGAGTGTTCATTTAAACCGCGTTGTGACGGACAACCGGGATTAGCAAAGTAAATATTGATGTCATTGACATTTGAAATGGCTTTCCAATCAGAAAATTCTTTTCCACAATCAAACGTAATGGATTTAAATAAATTTCTCGGTAAAAAAGCAAACCAGTTATCACAAGCTATTCGCACATCACTTGATTTTCGACTGCTAATTTTTATCGGGATGATGAGTTTACTGATTCTTTTGACCAGTGTTAGGACTGCACTCTTATGGTCTTTTCCGACAATAGTGTCACCTTCTAGATGTCCAAATTCTTTCTCATATTGTGGATTTTCTTTTTGACGATCTTCGATGGTGCGTCTAAAGTGTTGTTTACCTCTTTTTTCCTGATGCCCATTGGGTTTTCTCTTACCTTTCATCGGTAAAGTTGAGGGATCAAAGAGTTCCGAGTCTTTAAAACGACGATAGAGTGTTCGAACTGTACATCCTAATGGGAGTTCATTCCGACCAATGATGACGTCAGGAGACCACCCCTGGTCCACTTTTTTCTTAATATATGTGGTTTGTTTAGTGTTAAAGACCTTCTTTTTGGCACCACAGCGTGATTTATTCTCTTTATATTGATCGTAGTATTCCTGAATATTACCACTATTTTTAAGAGAATTAACGACGTTATAAATGGTTTGGATGGCCCGATTTAATTTTTTAGCGATATCCGTTACTTTTTTACCGCTATCGTAATAATTTTCTATCCAAATCAATTCCTTCATGGTAACATGTTTATAAGCCATTTGTGTGTACTCCTTCCTTAGCATGTGATCGTATGTTTAGGATACCATACAAATGGCCTATTTATTTTTCTAGCTTAATTTTACTATCCAAGCAATTATATGGACTTTATCGATAATTCGAATTAATAAAATAAAAAATTGGCACCATTTTCAAATCCAACTTAAAAATGATGCCAAGACAAAACTAAATTATTTATTTAAATATTTTATTAAGTTCAGCTATTAGCTTCTCTTTTAATGCCATTAATTCAGTATCTGATGGACGATTCGAATCACTATACATTAATTCCATAGGATACCACCAAACTGGACCTTTTCCTTTATTACCATAGTTTTCTATATCACCCGCTACCCTTGGAAACAAATGCCAGTGTAGATGTGAATCTCCATTACCAAGTAGTTCATAGTTAATTTTATCTGCATTAAAACCTTTATATACAGCCTCTCCTACTAATGACATTTCTTCTAAGAATTTCAATTTAAAATTCTTTTCTAATTCAAAAAGTTCTGTCTTGTGTTGTTTACATAAAAAAATCGTATATCCCTTAAAATGTTGATTGTCTCCCAACACAACATAACCGGTTTCTAATTCTTTTACGAAATATTGATTCTCATTATTTTTAATCATTTCTATTCTTTCACATATTAAGCACATCGTTATTACCTCAACAATTTCTAATTTGTTCTTGTCATCAATACTAGAGCCTCCACATGCACAGTTTGTGGGAACATATCCACTGGTTTAATCGTTTTCACTTCATAACCAGCTTCGGCAAAGATGGCACAGTCCCGTGCACAAGTTGCTGGGTTACATGACACATAGACAATTTTTCCCGGATTTAAATCAATTAAGGTATCGACAAAAGTTCTATCCAAACCCTTGCGTGGTGGATCGACTACCGCCACGTCAAAGTCTAAGCCCTGCTCTTGCCATTTAGGCAGAATGACTTCCGCCTTGCCGGCTTCAAAATGCACATTAGTCAAAGCATTGGCTTGCGCATTGAACTTAGCCATTTCAATGGCTTGGGGCACAATTTCCATGGCATAAACTTCTTTAGCTTGTTGAGCCAAGGCCAAGGAAATCGTCCCAATACCACAATAAGCATCGAGGACGCGTTCATGGCCATGTAAATCAGCCGCAGCTAAGGCTAAGCGATACAATTCTTCTGCTTGCGGCGTATTGACTTGATAGAAGGATTGGCCTGAAATTTCAAAATCCAAGCCTAACATTTGATCATGGTAAGTGGCTTGGCCCCATAAGACTTTTTCTTGGCGACCTAAAATTGCATTACCTTTTGACCGATTAATATTCAAGATTAAAGAAACTAAGCCGGGCACTTGCGCCACAATTTTCTCAACGACTTGTTCTTGCTTAGGCAACTTATCCCCATTCACGACTAGAATGATCATAACTTGGCCAGAATAGTGGCCGCGTTTCACCACCAAATGACGCAGTAAGCCCTTGCCACTCTTTTCATCATAGGCGGATAAATTGAAGTCCCGTAAAATATCCCGCACCATCAAAATGATTTGATCAATGACTGGATCTTGAATATGAAAATTTTCAATGGGCACCAGGTCATGACTTAACCGCCGGAAAAATCCGGTTTCCAATTGTCCCTTGACTTGGCGCAAAGGCACTTGCGCCTTATTCCGATAGCCCCAAGGGTTGGGTGCTGCTAAGGTTTCTTGCACAGTGATATCGGTAAAATGCCCAATCCGGGCAAAGTCTTCTTGGACTAATTTTTGTTTAAAGGCCAATTGTCCTGGATAAGACAGGTGTTGCAAAGTCATAGTTCCAATTTGACTGCCTAAATTATCGCGAATTTCTACCCGATTCTGACTCGGTTGCATAATTTCTAGGAGACGACCATAACCAAAACGTTTACCGACTTTAATGACTTTAAAGCGAATTATTTCTTGCGGGAGTGCCCCAGCCACGAAGAAGGCAAAGCCGTCAACTTTGACCACACCTTCTCCTTGCGAGCTTAAGTCGAGGACGGTTCCCTCTAATTCTTGATTTTTCTTAAAGGTGATTGCTTGCATGCCTGGACCCCTTTCTGATACTCATAATTAAGTTTATTATAACTAAATCTCAACAAAATAGCACCAAGTCCGCTACTAGCTATTTTCAGATACCATACATATAAAGACGTTGCGCTCATGACTTCGCTCAACTACTGTGGCTCTAAATCGTTTCACTCAAAGAGCCACAGCAAAGACGGTCCCACGGGGCTGGTGCCAGCTAATTTCCAAGGTTTTAACTAATCTTTTCATTTATATAGTTTAAAAATATAACAAAAAACCTTGTCAGCAGCACACACTGCCAACAAGGTTAAACTTTTTTATTAAAAATACTTATTCAGCGTCTTTTTCCTTTTTGTCAAAACTATCTTTGACACCTTTAACAGCACCATCGACAGATTTCTTCACGTCTTCGAGACCTTCTTGAACTTTACCCACAGCATTTTGCACTTGACCTTCAATTTCTTTACCTTTATCGCCAGTTAATTTGCCAAGGCCTTCTTTTAATTTACCTTCGAATTGATTTTTTTCTTCTGTCATGGTAATTCCTCCTTTAGTTATCTTAAGTTAATTATACCACAATTACCATTGCTAACCTAATCATACGCTTTAAACTAGTCTTGATCAGGTAAAAAAGTCTCTAAGTGTGTCGCCAGTTGATCTTTATCACGTGCCTTTTGTGCCTCAGAAATATGACTTGGATCTAGGGCATATGAAAAAACTAACTTATCTTGACTGTCGTAACCTTCGATGGTCTCCCCCATCTCAGAATCCTGCCGATAAGTCACTTGCAAATTCTGATCTTGAACCCATTCCGTTACTTCTTGCCGAACAGATTGCCGTAAAACTTTATACATCTCTGCCATGGGTTTAGGAATATAAAAGATATCTACTAATTCTAATTCTTCTTCCTGACTTGCTTGGGTTTTCTTGCGCTTACTCTTAGCCATCCTAGTCTTGCACTCTTTCTTTACGATAGTTTTCGATAAAGGAAATATCCCCTTTTTCCACTAACTCTTCTAAGAAAGTTACCACCGCTTGATCTTGGTTAGACCCAATTTGATAACTACATAGGGCAAGTAGGTCAGGATCTGCATTAGCCATGGCCACACTGTATTTAGACACTTCCATCATGGAAGCATCGTTGAGTGAATCTCCAAAAGCTAGTGTCTGGTTAGGACTAATATTGTATTTATCTTGTAAATACAATAAAGCTTTTCCTTTCCCCCCATCTTTATAAATGGCATCCATCCAATTATCACCCGATGACATGGCAACTACACCCTCAAACTGGTCATTAATCGCGGCAACGACTTCTTTAATCTCAGCCAGAGGTGCTTCAGTATAAACCGCAATTTTAGTAATCGTTTCGGTTTCTGTAATTTCATTGTAATCATTTAAATGATTTAAAATACGATTATATTTTTTAAAGGCCGCATAGGCCTCTTTATTCTTTTCATCGTAATAGGAATGACTGCCTACGGAAACCATGGGATAAAAACCCGGATGACTTTCAATTAAGGCAATGATATCTAGAAATTCATGATGAGCTACCCCATTAGCGAAAATATTCTCTTCCGCCTTGACCATAAAATTACCATTATCACAAGCAAAGTAAAGGCTTTGGCGTTGATCTGGGGTAAAGAAGTCTTCCACCTTATGATAGGAATTACCCGTCGCTACTACAAAAAGTGCCCCTTGGGCTTCTAAAGCTTGAACACAAGCCATAAACTGATCGCGTTCAAAAGTCTTTTGACTAGTCAGTAAGGTTTCATCTAAATCCGTGACGATTAATTTGGGAATCATTAAGATTATTCCTCCTATTATTTAAGCTTCTTGTTTATTTTAGCTTAAACGTTTACGATTGCCAAATCGTTCCAAGGCAATCAATAAAATTGGGGTAAGAATGGCTGATAGAATTGCTTCTGGAATACCATTGGCCATTACAGCGGCACCTAAGAATGGCCAGAGTTGATCCATATTTATATTATTTCCAGCTGCAAAGTCCGCCCCTTTAAAAAGGCCGATGGCGCCTAGGACTAAAATTGTATTTAGAAGTGAACCTAACAGACCAGTTATTAAACCAATGGTCGGAGTCTGCATATTTTTCTTATATAAGTACGCTGCCAGAAGACCAATAATAAAAGGCATAATCATCCGCGGTAAAATAGAGACAAAAGGTGATTGGAAAATTAAACGTTCCACTGGACTCGCTGTAAAAATTGCCCGTAAAAGAGAATTAACACCCCAAACGAAACCAATCAAAATTCCCGCACGAGTAGAGACTAAGATTGAAGCAATAATCACAGTAATATGGATGATAGTCAAAGAAATAGTAGGCAACATAATATATCCTAGGGCGGGTACCCAAGATTGTAAGATAATGATGGCAATAAAAATAGCTACCGTCACGAGTTCCCGTGTTCTAGTGCTAGTGTATGAATTCATGTGTTTTCTCCTTTATTTATACAAATATATCTACATTATACCCAACTTAGCTCAAAATAAAAGATTTCTGCCTAATTTTATTGACCTACTTTTTAATTAGATATAAAATTTAAGCTAGTTGTAGAAAGTGGGTGTCTTATGAAAAAATTATTGACCTATATTTTTCCCTTAACCGTTCCAATTTTAGCGGGTTATATTTTCCTAGGACTTTCCTATGGAATTTTTGCTTATAGTGCTGGGATTTCTCCCTGGATAATATGTTTAATGAGCCTAGTTATTTATTCAGGCACGATGCAATTTGCGACGGTCGGTCTCTTAAATGCCCCTTTCGATCCCATCGGCGCCATCATGTTAACGATTATGGTATCGGCTCGAATGCTCTTTTATGGAGTGACCCTTTTGAAACCCTATAATAAAATGAAACATCCTTTTAAGGAGATAGCTATCTTTGGGCTCACTGACGAAGCCTTTTCCATTGCGGTCACCACGCCGGTTCCCCCAGATTTAGATCCCAACCATGTTTATGCCGGGATTGCTTTTCTAAATTATTTCTACTGGTTTATAGGATCAATTCTTGGAGTGACCATGGGTCAAATTATTACCGTAAATACTGAAGGCATTGAGTTTGTCTTAACTGCCTTATTTGTCACCCTCTTTGTCGAACAGTGGTTATCCAACGACAACCATCAACCGGCCCTGGTTGGTTTGACTGCTTCAATCCTCTGTTGGCTTATTTTGGGACCAACAAATTTCATGATCCCAGCCATGGTCCTCATTGTAGCTATCTTCGTGGCAGAATTCTATCGTAAAGGAGACCGCATCAATGATGACCAGTAGCCAAGTTTATATAACGATTGCCCTAATTACCTTAGTCACCGCTTTAATTCGGTTTTTACCTTTCATTATCTTTCCCGCCAACCGCAAGCCGCCATTATTTATTCAATATTTAGGAACCGTCTTACCCATGGCAGCTATTTCCTTATTGGTGGTTTATGCTTTGAAAGATACCGTTTTTCTTACTTCTCCTCATGGTATCCCCCAAATTTGTGCAGTTATCGCTCTTTTCTTCGTCCATAAATGGAAACGGAATACACTACTTTCCATTGCGACTGGTACCTTTGTTTACATGTTTATCATCCAAGTTTTCTTTTGATTTATCTGTAATCTGTACCGCTTGTCAAGGAACAAATTTGTGCATTCTGGATTTTCAATGCACAAATTTTTCAAAGCCTATTTTCAAAAAAAGGAACTATACTCAACTTCTAGAGTTGGTATAGTTCCTCTTTTTAGTTTTTACACTTACGCTTAATCATCGTCTTTGGGTTTTCTGATGATAATCACTAAACCAACAATCGCTACCACTATAGGAACAATATAGGCAAGCAGTGAAGAATTTTCACCCGTACCCGGCAAATTATTTTTCTTCTCAACACTGCTTGTCTTGGTCACTGTCACTGATTGGCTGGCTTGACTAGATTCTAGGCTACTTACTTGGCTGGCATCATCTGCTTTACGACCATAGATGACCGCGAAAGTACCCATTTCTTGGGTATTAAAGGTCATGTTTTGTTCACTTAGTCCAAAAGTAAGGTTCGCCAATTGATCTTGTCTTACTCGGACTAAACGAGCACCCTGACTTGTCTTGATTGGTAATTGGATTTTTGCAATGTGACTTAGGTTTGCTGCTTGACCATTACTATCTAGCAATTGGATTTGATACGCTTGATAATCGCTGCCTTTTAAAGAGCTTGGTTCGGGATCAAGCGGATTACTTACTGCCGCTACCTTAAGATTAGCCACTTGACCAGCATCAGCTGGATTAATCCAGACCTGGACTCCAGTACTTGGGTCACTGAAAGCTGTCGTTGCTGCTTTCGCTTCTTCTTGAACTTTTTCGACTGACTGGTCTTCCGTTACAATGACTTCTTTTTCAGAAGCTGCTTCCTGACGGGTCACCATGGCGGTGGTGACTTGAACTTGGTGGTCAACCACTATATTTTGTTCTGCTTGGTTAACTTGGTAGCCATCTGGCACTTGACTAATCGTATAAGTTAATTCACCTAAAGCCACTTGGTCTAATGTAACTTGACCATTTTGATCTGTTTTTAATTCTTGGTCTCCAGTTTTAATGGTGGCACCCGGAACGGGGTTATTCTGATTATCGACTACTTGAATCGTTACTTGACCTGTTTGGATTTTTTTGCTGACTTGATAGGCATAATCAAAAGCCATCCCTTCGGTTAGGTCAATTTCTTGCTCTTGACCTTGACCTTCATAATCCTCTGGTACTGCTTTAATTACTAATGAATATTTATTAGGTTCAAGGTCTTTAAAAGTCACTTGCCCCTTATCATCAGTCACAGCCTCTTGCTCACCTAAGCCAATCGTCACACCCTTAACGGCTTGGCCATCTTGGTCAAAGACTTTAATCACAGCTTGGGCCTTGGCTAAGTCTCTTTGAACTTGTAATTGACCTTGACCATCATGGTCAGTAAGGGTGATCGTGTCGTTTGCTTGACCTTGATAGCCTTCTGGCAACTGAGTAACTTGGTAGCTATAATCTTGGGCTGGTAAATTCTCAAAAGTAACCAAACCATCTTGATCACTTGTTTCTTCTTGGTCTCCTACTTGGACTTTAGCGCCCACGACAGGTTTTTGGTCTTGGTCTACCACTTTAACTGTCAATTTATACTTAGGCGTCTCTTTAGTGACTTGGATTTGACCTGTTTGGTTTTCTTCTTCAGTGATGGTCAATTTTCCTTCTGGATTGTCCACTTGATAACCTTGAGGCAATTCACTGATAGTATATTCATAGTCATCTGGGCTTAAACCCGTTAATTTAATTTGTCCTTGGTCATCGGAAGTAAAAGCTTGACCATCTGCCAGTTGGAGACTTACACCGGGCACTGGATTTTGGTCTTGGTCTACCACTTTCAAAACATAATCAAATGTTGTGGCTTCTTTAGTCACCTGGATTTGACCTGTTTGGTTTTCTTCTTCAGTGATGGTCAATTTTCCTTCTGGATTGTCCACTTGATAACCTTGAGGCAATTCTCTGATAGTATATTCATAGTCACCGGGACTTAAATCCGTTAACTTAATTTGTCCTTGGTCATCGGAAGTATATGCTTGACCGTCTGCCAGTTGAAGGCTGAGGTCAGGTACTGGATTTTGGTCTTGGTCGACCACTTTAATCACAAAATTAAATTTACTGGCTTCCTTTATAACTTGGATCGGTTTGCCTTGCTCTTGACCTTCTTGAATGGTAATTAAGCCGTCCGCCTTTTCTACTTGGTAGCCTTGGGGTACTTCCGTCACAGTATAGGCATAGTCACCAGGGACTAATTCTCTTAAAACAAGTTGACCTTGGTCATCCGAAGTATAAGAAGTACCCTCTTCCATTTGAATCGTAAGTCCTGGCACTGGTGCTTGGTCTTGGTCCACCACTGGAATCACCAGCGATTGAGCCTGGGCAGTTTTTTCGATAGCTAGTTCTTCACTAATAGGCTGATCAGAACTTAGGTCTATACTCCCTTCACTTTGACCTAGATAACCCTGCGGCACTTCTAAAATTTGATAATTGATGGATTCACCCACCGGTAATTCTTCAATCACAATCTGTCCTTGATCATCCGTTTGGTAAGTTTGGTCTTTGACTAATAGGGTAACACCGGGCACTGCTTGACCACTTTGGTCAACCACTTTGAAAGAGACCGAGGTCACTTGTGGACTAGATTCTTGGTTCAGCTTTTCCAAGTGAATTGATACGGGCTGATTTTCTACATAATCAAAGGTTTGTGGAGCTTGACTCAAAGCATAGCCGTCAGGAACAGAAGTCACCTGATATGTATAGGCGCCTGAGCCAATACTAGGCAGCTCAAGTTGACCCTGTTCATCACTAGTATAGGTTTGGCCTTCATAAGTAATCGTAACCTCTGGAATAGCCTGTCCTTGATCATTCACAAAACTTAGCTTAACCGTTTCAGTATTTGTTTCTGCCGTTTGACTGATAAGGTTAAGATCTAATGTATGTTGGGTATTGGCTTCGAGGGTCACCGTTAGATTATTCTGGTCTTCTGCAACTTGATAGCCTTCAGGTACTTGCGTAACCTTAAAGTCCAAACTGCCCGCTGGTAAGTCATTAAATATAGCTTGGCCGCTCTCATCACTGGTTTGGGACTGATCGCCTACTTGTATGATAACATTGGCAACCGGGCTAGAATTTTCATCCCTAACGGTTACAGTCAGACTAGCTAGGTCTTGGGCAGGTTCAGCTGAATCCTGGCTTGAATCCTGACTTGAATCTTGGCTTAGATCTTCACCTGAAATTTGGTCTGCCATTTGGGCTTGACTGGCTGCCACAGCCGCCTCAACTTCAGCTTCTTTGTCCGCAAGCTGGTCTGCATCCATAAGAGTCAATCTCATGGTATCAATTTGAATGGCTTGCTTAACGTTAAAGTCAAGTTCATACACATTAGAACCATCTTCAGCCTGCTTTAAACTATTATTCTTGAAAAATTGGTACACCATCTGATTATTACTTGAATCTTGGTATTCAAGTAAAATTTGATCAAGTTGATTCGCTTCTCTTTGGAAATTATCCTGATCACTTACTCGGATTATATAATCCCCTGCTTCTAATAGTTTAAGCATATTAGAATCAGATGCTACTTGATCAGATTGCCATAAACTCGTAAAAGTTCCTGCATCATTTTTTTGTAAAATTTCAAATTTTAAGTTTTCGGTTTGGGCGGTTTCTTGGTTATAAAGACTCGATATCTGTGGACTTGAATTAGTTTGGGCTAAACTGGTCATAGGAAAACTAGCTAAAACCAAACTAGACACTAATGTTAATGCGATTTTTTTATTTAATGTCGTCATATTTTTCTCCTCCCTTACATCTAAATTTTACCATACTTCGATTCCAAGGGGGCTCGTTTAGGTAATTCATCACAAATAAATCAACATTCTAAACCGGTTTCATAATTTCTTCATAATTAAGGGAGCGGGCTGCTTTTTTTAACTCCATCCATTATTGAAAAAGAAATTTTGCCTTCATTTTTTCACCACAAGTAAAAATATCTAAATAAAAAAGCCGAGGCAATTTTGTCTCGGCTTAAAGACTATTCATTCGCTTAAGCAGCGGTTGTTTGTGGTAATTCAAAGGCCTTAATCATATCATCCGAAGCTTCATCAATTGGTACAGTTTTAACTAAAGAACCTTTAACAACAATCCGATCAACTAAGTCAGAATCACACGTAATCAAGGTAATCGTTGGATCTTCAGTTGGATCTAGCACTTCAATCGCCGTTGCTGGCACCTGTTGAATTGAATCAATTTCATAAACATAGACCTTATCTAAATCGGTTAGATAAATTTTCTGTCCTTGTTGCACTCTTAATAAAGGTGCAAATAAAAGATTCTTATGGATTGAATGGTGACTTGCCAAACTATAATTTGATTTCCCCATTTGTTGGTCTGGACTCAGGGTACCTGCCCCATAGTACATTCCTTCATTAGAAACCCCCTTATAAATAGGAAGGTTCATACCAACATCCGGAATAGCAATCCCCCCAACTACTGGTAGATCATTGGGATTGATTCCGTCTGAAATAACTGATAAGGCATCAATATTTTGAATATCATCAAAATTATAAGTAACCTCTTTTTTATTGTTTGCTTCAATCATTTCACGGGTAAAGTTCCCCACCGTATTTTGTTCAGATCCATGGGCAATCATCCAGTCCTTAATTGGATTCATAGCAAAGAGGCCCACAGCTACTAAAATTAACAAGAAGCCTAGAAACATTCTAAAATTAAAACGTTTTTTCTTTTTGCCACCACGACTATTTCGTTTTTGATGACGTTGTGCACGTGTTTGAACCATACTAATCTCCTATCTATCATAGTATCTGCCTTATATTATACATGATTTATACTAGAAAACACTAGTTGAGACTTTTTTTTACCGAATAAATCATAGTTTATTCATAAATTGAAATAACTTGCTTTTAAACCAATCTTTCCTTATAATTATTTTTAAATAAGACATAAGGGAGTAACTAGAGGAGCTATCCTCGTCAGTATCAACAACGACAAGTAGTATTTGCTACTGGTACTGTACTTAATCAGTGAGACTTATGCTACCAGGTAAATGGCAGCATAGGTCTTTTTTTATAGGGATTCCCTGGTCAAAAAATAGGAGGAAACTATGTCGGAAAGCAAAAACTATCTAGCTTATACTGAGTCAATTGACCAAGTAAAAGCCCATTTTGAAACTGACCTGTCGCAAGGTCTTTCAAGCCAAGAAGCCGCAAAACGTTTGGAAAGCTATGGTACTAACGAGATTCAGGAAGAAGAAAGAAGATCTACCTTCCAAAAGTTCATTGATCAATTTAAAGATTTCATGATTATTGTCTTACTAGCAGCGGCTGCTATTTCAGCCGTAGTTGGGATTTCCCAAGGTGAAGGTATCACTGATACCATCATTATCTTAATTGTGGTCCTATTGAATGCTGTGCTAGGTGTTTTCCAAGAAGCCAAGGCCGAAGAAGCCATCGATGCCTTAAAGAAAATGTCTTCACCTCTAGCCCATGTTCTTCGTGATGGTGATGTTAAGGAAATTAAATCAACCCAATTAGTTCCTGGTGATGTCGTTTTACTCGAAGCAGGGGATGTCGTTCCTGCAGATATCCGTTTAGTTGAAGCCTCTTCTTTAAAAATTGAAGAAGCCGCGCTCACCGGTGAATCAGTCCCCGTCGAAAAAAATACCGATGCTTTAGAAAATCCTGAAGCCGGCATTGGGGACCGTTACAATATGGGGTATTCCTCTACAAATGTAACCTATGGTCGTGGTAAAGGAATTATTACCGGCACCGGAATGGAAACAGAAGTGGGCCATATTGCTAAAATGTTGTCTTCTACCCAAAAACAATTAACCCCGCTTCAACGTGACCAAGAAGCTTTAGGTAAAACTTTAACTAAAGCGATTATCGTGGTTGCAGTCGTGACCTTCTTAATCGGTACCCTCTTAAATGGTATGGGAATTATGGAAATGTTACTTGTTTCTATTTCGCTGGCCGTTGCTGCGATTCCAGAAGGTCTCCCTGCTATTTCAACCATTATCTTATCCCTAGGGACCCAAACTATGGCCGACCGAAATGCCTTAGTCCGGACCTTGCCTGCGGTGGAAACTTTAGGATCTACTCAAGTCATTTGTTCTGATAAAACTGGTACCTTGACTTTAAATGAAATGACAGTCGAACATGTTTTCCATGATGATCAACTTTTTGCTGCTAACCAAGACTTAGACTTAAATTCCCACTTTATTCATTCATTTGTCCTACCAAATGATTCAAAAGTTGATAATGATGGCAAAATAATTGGCGACCCTACTGAAACAGCCATGGTCAAATATGCCATTGACCACCAAATGGACTATAAAGGTCTATTAGCTGACTATCCTCGGATCGATGAAGTTCCATTTGAGTCTGACCGTAAGCTCATGTCAACCATCCACAAGTTAGAAGATGGTCGCTTCGCTGTTTATGTTAAAGGAGCGTCAGACCAATTAATTCAAAGAGCCACTCAAATTGAAATTAATGGCCAAGTTCGTCCAATCCAAGAAGCTGATATCAGCAAAATACAAGAACAAAATGAATCCTTAGCCAAACAAGCCCTACGGGTCTTAGCAGGTGCTTATAAGATTATTGACCAAGTACCAGCGACAGTTAATTCTGAAACGGTTGAAAATGATTTGATTTTTACTGGCCTAGTTGCCATGATTGACCCTGAACGTCAAGAAGCTAAAGATTCTATCCGTAAAGCCCGCAATGCAGGTATCCGGACCGTGATGATTACCGGTGACCATGCCATTACTGCTCAAGCTATTGCTGAACGGTTAGAAATTCTTGATCCAAAAGCTGCTGATAACAGTAGCCATGTTATGACCGGAGCAGATTTGAATGAAATTTCAGATGAAGAATTAGCTAAAAACGTGGCTAATTATTCTGTTTATGCCCGAGTATCACCTGAACATAAGGTGCGGATTATTAAAGCTTGGCAAGCCAATGACAAAACAGTTTCTATGACGGGGGACGGTGTGAATGATGCGCCTTCCCTTAAACAAGCCGATATTGGGGTTGGTATGGGGATTACCGGTACCGAAGTATCTAAAGGGGCTTCCGATATGGTCCTTGCCGATGATAACTTCCAAACCATCGTTGTTGCCGTTGAAGAAGGACGTAAAGTCTTCTCTAATATTCAAAAAGCGGTACAATTCTTACTTTCAGCTAACCTGGGTGAAATCATTACCTTATTTGTGGCGACCCTCTTCGGTTGGGTCATTCTTAAGCCTATCCATATCTTATGGATCAACTTGGTAACGGACGTTTTCCCAGCAATTGCACTGGGTATGGAAAAAGCCGACCCTGATACCATGAAGTATGCTCCAAGAACCAAAGAAGATTCTTTCCTATCTTTCGGTATCTTCCCAAGTATTCTTTATCAAGGGGTCTTTGAAGGGGCCATTACTTTACTAGTTTACTGGTATGTGGATATCCATCTTGGCTTAGAACATACCTTAGCTGAAACCATGGCCTTCATTACCTTAGGTTTACAACAACTCTTCCATTCTTATAATGTGAAGTCTGTCTTCAAATCTCTCTTCTCATCTAATCCATTTGACAATAAATATCTCAACTTAGCCTTCCTTGGATCAGGTGCCCTACTTTTTGGCGTCATCCTTATCCCTGGAATTAACGGTTTCTTTGATGTTCATAATCCTAATCTTGAACAATGGATTATCTGTATTGTCGCTTCCTTTGCGCTAGTTATCTTAACTGAAATTGTTAAGTTTATCTTTAGAACTACTGGGCTTGCGGATAAATATCAATCTATACCACATCTAGATGACTAAGAAACTTGAATCTTAAGCGTCAAACCTAACGGGACTGAAAATAATTAGTCTTTGCAACAAATAAATATCTCTACTATTCGGAATAATAAAAGGAGTTGGACAAATCAAGGTCCAGCTCCTTTTACTATACCCAAGAAAATAACTAGTTCTCATGCTTTTATCTCATTCCTAGTTTTATAGCGTGAACTTATTCTTGGCTTAGGCTTAAAGTATAGAAAAATTGTCCGAAGATTCTTAACTTGAAACGAAGGTAAAGAAAAAGAGACGGGTATTTCTATAATGGCCAATAAAGTTAAGACAAAATTATTTACTCACCAGTAAAGCATGGAAAAATGTTTAAATCTTTCTTTACTGAGCTACTCACTCAAGAAAAAAATCCAGACTTAAGCTTCAAGTCTGGAAAGCCACGGAAGTCTCGTCATCAAAACTAAAAACTTCCAGCTCAGGATGGAGCTGGAAGTTTTTATAAAATAAGATTATGATTTTTCACTGACTTGATAGCTATGATTGGTCGGTTACTTAATAAGCAGTCTAGCCATAAGCAGATCTCGCCCAGCTATTTCCAAACCATATACTCAGGAAAATAAAGCATTAAGATCTAACTTGACCTTGGCCCCGGACTTGATACTTATACGACGTTAAGGCATCCAAGCCCATTGGCCCACGAGCATGTAATTTTTGAGTAGAAATACCAATCTCCCCACCAAAACCAAACATTTGACCATCTGTAAACCGGGTGGAGGCATTGACATAAACTGCGGCCGCATCTACATCTGCTAAAAAGTTCTCTGCCACTTGATAATCTTCGGTCACAATGGCTTCGGAGTGACCAGTCGAATAGCGATCAATATGGTCAATGGCTGCTTGATAATCATCCACCACCTTAACAGAAAGGATATAGTCATTAAATTCCCTTGCATAGTCTGATTCACTGGCGGAAGTCGCTTGAGGCACAAACTGACAAACTTTTTGGTTGCCTCTGATTTCAACACCAGCTTGGATGAGCCCCGCTACTAAGTCTGGCAATTGCTCAACAATCGCTGCATCAATCAAAAGACTTTCTAAGGCATTGCAGACGGACACCCGTTGTAATTTTCCATTTTCTAATATCTGACGGGCCTTTGCTATATCAGCAGCTTGGTGAATATATAAATGACAATTACCTACACCCGTTTCAATCACCGGAACGGTAGCGTGTTTTATGACATTTTGAATCAGACCAGCTCCACCCCGGGGAATTAAGCAATCAACATAGTCATTTAGTTGCATAAATTCTTTGGCAAGACTGTGGTCAGGTTTATCTATCATTTGAACAAAATTAGGATCTAAGTTTGCTTGGCTTAAAGCTTGTCTTAATACCTTCATAATCGCCATATTTGACTGGAGGGCATCCCGGCCACCTCGTAAAATTACCGCATTTCCCGCCTTTAGACATAAAGCTGTGGCATCCACCGTAACATTAGGCCGTGATTCATAAATAATCCCTATAACCCCCAAAGGGACCCGTTTACGACTAATCCATAATCCATCGTCAGTTTGCCAGGCCTGATCAATTTTTTGTAAAGGGTCGGGCAAGGCAGCGATACTTTCGAGTCCTTGAGCCATAGCCTCAATTCGCTCAGGTGTTAAGGTCAACCGTTCAAGAAAGGCTGCACTTAATCCCTTAGTCGCGCCCGCTTCTAAGTCGATTTGATTCGCTTTAAGTATATCAGCTTGCACTTGGCGAAGGGCCGCAGCCATCTGGTTTAAAGCTCGATTCTTTTGTCCAGTAGGTAAGGTTCTTAGCTTACGTTCCGCTTTCTTAGCCTCTTGTCCTAAGGTTACTAAATATTCTGAAGTCATAGATGATTACTCCTTAATTTCTTAAATTTGATTGGCTAAACAAAGTTCCAATCGACTGCCCCTGCAAAATATCAAAAATATCATCCGGATTTTGACTCGAAGCAATAATCATGCTCTTATTTATCGCCAACATCCGTTTCGCTGCGGTTAATTTAGTCGCCATCCCGCCCTTAGCAAACGCTGATCCTTTCCCATCTGCCATAGCCTCGATAGTTGGACTAATTTCAGAGACAAAGGGAATCGGTTTAGCTTGGTCATTCGTCTTAGGATTACTATCATAGAGCGCCGAAACATCTGATAATAAGAGTAATAAATCAGCATCAATAATTTGGGCAACAATTGAAGATAAGGTATCATTATCGCCAAATTTAGTTAAATGATTGATTTCATCATCGGATACCACATCATTTTCATTGATAATTGGAACAATTCCCCGTCTTAAAAGGTGATTTAAGGTGCCAACCACATTCCGATGTGAATTATCATTATCAATAATATCACGGGTTAATAAGACTTGAGCAATGTGCTGACCATAATATTGAAAAAACCGATTATAGTGCTCCATTAGACGGACTTGGCCGACGGCAGCCACTGCTTGAAGCTCAGATACTTGACTAGGGTATGAATCAAGATTAAGCACTCGTGCGCCCACCCCGATAGAACCTGAGGATACCAAAACCACTTCAATTCCTGACTGGATCAAAGCAGTGCAAACATAGGCCAAGCGGTCCATTTTTCTTAAATCAATGGACTTATAATCATTCATAATTGAATTTGTCCCAATCTTGATTACCACTCGCTGCCATTCTTTGATAAATTCTGCCTTTTGCATACCTCTTATTCACCTATCCTACTTCGTTTTTAACTCTTATTATAAGCCTATTTTCAAAAAAGAAAAGCTCATCTTGATACATGATCTTTTACTTATAATTTTAGGAAATAGCTAATATTTTCTTATTTTTTTCTAATTATTTCTTGAAGAAAATTATATTGCATATCCTCTTTCAAAGTTTGTGCATCTCCGCCCAAACTATCAACTAATTGATATGAAAATTCTAAAGCAGTCCCTGGTCCTTTTGAGGTAGTAATATTGCCATCAACTACAAACAAACGATCATCAAGATAAGTACCATGACTAATCTGTTCTTCAAAACCAGGATAATTGGTAAAGTTCCGGTCTTCTAATAAGCCTGCCGCTTCTAAAACAATAGGGGCTGCACAAATAGCTGCTACTTTTTTTCCTGAATTTGCTTGCTTCTTGATAGATTCAATCACAAAATGATTTTTGCGGAGATTATCTGCTCCTGGCATGCCACCTGGTAATACAATTAGGTCATACCCATCAATAACCTGATCCAGAACTTTGTCCATGGTAACTTTAATTTGATGAGCCCCTTCTACTACAGGTTCCAAGCCAAGCAAATCAACTTCAAAACCAGCCCGTCTTAAGACATCTGCCGGGGTCAAAGCTTCAATTTCTTCAAAACCCGGTGCGAAAAAGATTGAAATTTTCATCATACTATCTCTCCTTTTCTATATAAGTACAATTTAATCAATTTAATTCAACTTTTAAAATATATTGCTTGCTATTCCAAATATTGTCCGTTATAATGACTTGTCTACTTAATAAAAAAGTAGAGCCGATGATTATCAATTTTATAAAATGTTAATAATTTTCATCAAAAATGTTCATAAATTATTCACAATTTAAAAGGATATTTAGATTTTTTTACATAAAAATCAGTTGCATATAGCTTCACATTTTACTAAAAAATGATATAATCGGGTTATAGTTTTTATAAAAGAATGGGGGCAAGAAATAAACATGCAACACGAACATGAGTTAGTACAAATTTTTAAGTTACTGGGTCATCCGATTCGTTTGACCATTGTTAAATTACTCAGTGACGCTGACCATATGACGGTGGGAGCAATCGTTGATGCGGTTGAGTTACCTCAACCTACAGTTTCACAACAACTAGCTAAATTAAAAGCTGGTAACATTGTTGACGCTGAACGCGCTGGTACCAATGTTAAATATAGCCTTTCAAATCCTATAGTTAAGCAAATTGTGAAGGATATCAAATAGTATTATTTTATTTGAAGCTCTTAAAACGACTAGCATTCAAACGATACCATGCGTGACTAGTTACCCGAACTAAGCAAATATGACCTAAGAGCATTCAAATACTTATTCAATATATAGGGTATTTCATGAGCATGTGTGAAATATTCGTTTAGCCTATCTCGGGACTCCTGTGGATAGGATTTTTTATATAATAATTGACCTGGAGTTTAAGCGGACTTAAACTCCAGGTCTTTTATATTTTCCCCTACCTTAACCTATCTTATTCAGACCAATTCTCTTCTTGACCCTGAGTCCATAAATAATGATAAGTCCCTTCCTTATCAATCCGTTGGTAGGTATGGGCACCGAAGTAATCCCGTTGGGCTTGGATTAAATTAGCCGGTAAAACTGGTGTCCGTAGACTATCATAATAAGCTAGCGATGCAGCAAAACCAGGCACAGGAAGACCGGCTTGGACAGCGCGAGCCACTACCTTACGCGCTGCACTTTGGTAATTAATAACGATTTCTTTAAAGTAATCATCCAAAAGAATATTTGAAAGGGTGCCATTCTTTTCGTAGGCAGCCATAATTTTTTCTAAGAATTGTGCGCGAATAATACAACCGCCCCGCCAAATTGCTGAAATTTCCTTGTAGTCTAACTTCCAATCCATTTCTTTAGCAGCATGTGCCATTTGAACAAAGCCTTGGGCATAAGACATAATCTTAGAAAAATATAGAGCTTGACGAATATCTTCAACAAAGGCTTCAGCATCCGTCACTGGTTCAGGTTTAGGTCCAGTCAAAACTTGACTGGCTTCTAAGCGGTCATCCTTCAAAGCCGAAATAAAACGGGAAAATACTGATTCCGTAATAGTTGGCAATGGAACTCCTAGATCTAGGGCTGACTGGCTAGTCCATTTACCAGTACCTTTATTTCCGGCCTTATCCATAATCACATCAACCATTGGCGTCTCAGTTTCAGGATCTTTTTGACCTAGAATTTCGGAGGTAATTTCAATCAAGTAAGAATCTAGTTCACCTTGATTCCATTCAGTAAAGTAATTTTTAATTTCCTCAATAGATAAGTTTAAATAGCGGCGCATCAAATCATAAGATTCAGCAATTAATTGCATGTCTCCATATTCAATCCCATTGTGAACCATTTTGACATAATGACCGGCCCCATTTTCCCCAACATAAGTCACACAAGGACTATTATCAGAAGGTGCCTTAGCTGCAATTTCTTCTAAAATAGGTTTTAAAATATCATAAGCATCTTTAGGTCCCCCTGGCATTAAGGATGGTCCATGCAAGGCACCTTCTTCACCACCGGAAACGCCCATGCCCATAAAATGAATGCCAGAACCATCTAATTCTTGGGCCCGCCGAATGGTATCTTTATAGAAGGTATTCCCACAGTCAACCATAACATCATCTTTTTCTAAGAGTGGTAGTAATTGTTGAATTACAGCATCGGTTCCTGCCCCTGCCTTAACCATAATTAAGACGCGGCGTGGTTTTTCCAAAGATGCAACAAAATCTTCAATTGTATAAGAAGGAAGTAGATTCTTATCAGGATTTTCTTTCACAACCGCTTCAGTCTTAGACCCAGTCCGATTAAAAATCCCTACCCGGTAGCCTCGACTTTCAATATTTAAAGCTAGATTTTTGCCCATAACGGCCATACCAATGACACCAATTTGTGCTTTTTCCATAAATCATCCTCCTAGATTGTTATCAACCCCACTCGTTGGGGCGCTCCCTTTAAATATAACACTCCTGATAATAAAAAACTATTTTTTTGCTAAAGTTGGCCATTAAATTAAAACTTTTAATTCGATAACAATCTTGTTACAATGAACTTAAGGAAGAAAGGAAGACTTATCATGCAGACTTATATTTTAGGTGGTTATACTAAACGCTTAAATAAAGGAATTAGCGAAATCCAATTCAATCCAGCTGACCAAAGTTTGAGTCAAACTCAATTAATTGCTAACCTAAATAGTTCAACTTTTGTCGCATTAAATTCCACTAAAGACCTACTCTTTGCCCTTAATAAAAAAGATGATCAAGGCGGTTTAGTGGTTTTTGAGAAGCAGAATAGCTCTTGGCGTAAAGTTTCTGAAGCCTATGCTTCTGGTGCAACGGGTTGTCATATTACTTTCCGCCAAGCATCGCAAACGATTTATGTATCAAACTATCATGAGGCTTCAATTGATATTTATCAACTTGATTCCAATAAACAAGTTCGCCTAGCCCAACGGATTCAACATCATGGTTCGAGTGTCCACCCTAACCAAAACCAATCTCATATCCATTTTACTGGTTTTAATCAAAATGAAGACCTTCTCTATGTCTGCGACTTAGGTAGTGACAAAGTATATGTCTACCAAGTTAAAACCGATGGGTCCTTATCTGTACAATCTGAATTAATCACCCCTGCCGGTATGGGGCCCCGGCACATTGCCTTTCATCCAGACCTAAACAGGGCCTATATTATCGGTGAGTTAAATAACCATACCTTGGAAGTTAGGATTGACTCAGTGGGTAATCTAGAAATTGAAGCTGATTATCCTAATTTTAATGAAAAAGTTGACCGAGCAGATGGCGCTGCAATTCGAATTAGCTCAGATGGTCGCTTCCTTTATACCTCAACACGTTTCCATAATATCCTTTCAGTCTTTGCTGTGGATGACCAAGGTCACCTTAACTTAGTCCAAACCATTGATAGCCATGGTCAAATCCCACGTGACTTTATCATCGACGAAAGTGAAGCATATTTATTAGTTGGTCATCAAGATTCAGATAACCTAGTTTTATTCAGTCGTGATACCCAAAGTGGGCGGTTAAACTTAATCAGTGAAAATACAAATGCACCTGAATGTGTTTGTATTGCCCACGCCTAGGTCAACCCGAATTCTCACAAAAATAAAAAGATAAAGAATTGAGGATTAAATATGAAAAATAATCTGTATAAATTTTCTCTCTTATCCCTTTCCCTAATTTTCTTATTTGCTTGCAGCCCTAAACTTAATAATTCAGTCTCCGAAACAGGTCAACATGAAACAGCAGTAATTGAGATTAAAGTCCAAGGCGAAGATCAAAAAGAGTCAAACAAAGAAGTTCAATTCGATCCTGGCATGGACCTTTTGTCTGTGATGCATGATAATTACACCATTCAAGCAAAAGAAGGTTTGGTTGAAGGCATCGATGGACTTATGGCAAATCAAGGACAAAATAAAGGCCGTTACTGGAAATTGATTATTAATGATCAAATGAGTCAAAAAGGTGCTAAAGAGATCATCGTAAAAGATAATGATCGTATCGTTTGGGATCTGACGGACGATTGGGACTTCTAAATGTTAGCCGATAGAAAATATTTACGCCGCCTTATTTGGGATGCTCTCATGGCGGCGCTTTGTTTCATTTTACGCCTCTTATTAGCCCCTCTACCAAATGTTCAACCAGTGACTGTCTTACTTATTTTTGTTTGCTGGTACCTCTCCGCAAAAGATAGTATCTTAATCGCAAGTTTAACCATTGTTATATCGAATCTTTTCCTAGGTTTTGGACCCTGGACCTTGGCCCAAATAACCGCCTATTGTATTTTAATCCTGATTTCTAAACTATTTGCACCATTTTTAAAAAGAGAAGGCTACCTTATCCAGGCTTTTTATATGATAGCGATTGGTTTTTTATATGGTTTAATTATTTCCCTTATCCAAGCACCTTTCTATGGGATTCAGCATTTTTGGGTCTACTACTTCAATGGTGTCTTATTTGACGCTTATCATGGTATAGGTAATCTTATTTTCTTTTTACTCTTACAACCAATTATTCCCCCTTTGATCCAAAAGTATAGATTCTAGTCAGCCAGTATCTTTTCGGATCCAATCACTTCTGATTATAAAATATGTAGTAAAGACCGACCGTGCACAAGATTCCCCAAATCACCAGAGAATTATTCATTACTAAATAAACTATAGGGACTGTATCAAGCTTAGCTTTGATACAGTCCCTTAATTATATCCATAATTACTCCACCCAACTTCACACTGGGAAACATAGTAACAAAGAAATTTAGCCAAGTCCTAAGTCTCACTTTTGCATACATAAGTACTAAGTCTTGGACAAGCCTGTGACCTTGACACCTGATCAGGAAATTATCCAACCTGATCTTACCCTGCTTATTCCTTCCTAATGATCTGTTTCAAGGATTAGTAATAAAAACAATTTGCCATTCAAAAACACAATAAGATAAAAGTATCTGTGGGAATTTCTCGCAATAATTAATTAGTTATATTAGTCACAAAGTATTCTAAATAAAAGCTTTCAATATAAAATCCCTTTGTTTTAAAAGCGTTTTCAATAAAATTAATTAAAAATTATTTGTGATATTATTCACTTTTAACTTTACATATGCTTGTTTTTCTTGTATGATTACTTTGTAAAACAAATCACAAAGTTGCTGAAAATTAAAAATTTAGGAGGATTATTATGGTAGAACAAACCTTAGTCAAAGAAGAAAATAATGTTGAAGTTCAAGTGGATAACTTGGTCCAAAAAGCGCTCATCGCTCTAGACCAATTCCGCTTACTTAATCAAGAACAAGTAGATTATATTGTTGCTAAAGCTTCTGTAGCTGCCCTAGACCAACATGGTGTGCTCGCAAAACATGCTGTAGAGGAAACCGGTCGTGGTGTTTTTGAAGATAAGGCCACTAAGAACTTATTCGCCTGTGAACATGTGGTCAATCATATGCGGGGCCAGAAAACAGTGGGCGTCATCAATGAAAATAAGGCAACAGGATTAACCCTCATCGCTGAACCTGTGGGAGTTGTCGCTGCTTTAACTCCTACGACTAACCCAACTTCAACTGCAATTTTTAAAGCCTTAATTTGTTTAAAAACCCGTAACCCAATTATCTTTGGCTTCCACCCTGCTGCCCAAGAATCTTCTGCCCATGCAGCCCAAGTTGTCTATGAAGCTGCAGTCGCAGCCGGTGCACCTGAAAACTGTATCCAATGGATTCATGAACCATCCATGGATGCCACCAACGCTTTAATGAATCATGAGGGTGTCGCTACCATCCTAGCTACCGGTGGGAACGCTATGGTGAAAGCAGCTTATTCTTGCGGAAAACCAGCCTTAGGGGTTGGTGCTGGTAACGTACCTGCTTATGTTGAAAAGTCTGCTGACATCCGTCAAGCTGCTCATGATATTGTTATGTCTAAGTCATTTGATAATGGGATGGTTTGTGCTTCTGAACAAGCAGTAATTATAGATCATGAAATTTATGATGATTTCGTTAAAGAATTTAAGTCTTACCATACTTACTTTGTTAATAAGAAAGAAAAAGCCCTCTTAGAAGAATTCATGTTTGGCGCTAAGGCTAAGTCCAAAAATTGTGGTGAAGCTAAATTAAATTCAGATGTTGTTGGTAAACCTGCCACTTGGATTGCTAAAGAAGCTGGCTTTACCGTTCCCGAAGATACGAATATTCTTGCCGCTGAAGTGAGTCAAGTCGGTGAAGCCGAACCCCTCACCCGCGAAAAACTTTCACCAGTGATTGCAGTCCTTAAAGCTGATACTCAAGCAGATGGGATTGCTAAAGCCAAAGCCATGGTTGAATTTAATGGTTTAGGGCACTCCGCTTGTATCCACACCAACGACGATCAACTGGCCAAAGATTTTGGTGTCGCTGTTAAAGCCATTCGAGTGATCTGGAATGCCCCTACTTCATTCGGTGGTATCGGAGACGTTTATAATGCCTTTATCCCTTCATTAACCCTCGGTTGTGGTTCATATGGTCACAACTCTGTTGGCGATAATGTATCAGCAGTTAACCTCTTAAATATCAAAAAATTAGGAAAGCGGAGAAATAATATGCAATGGTTTAAAGTGCCTTCTAAAATATATTTTGAACGCAACGCCATCCAATATTTATCAACTATGAAGGGCGTTGAAAAAGTAATGATTGTCACAGACCCTTCCATGATGAAACTCGGTTTGGTCAATAAGGTAATTGACCAATTGCAAGCACGGTCAAATCAAGTAACCATCCAACTTTTCTCTGACGTTGAACCAGACCCAGATATCTCAACTGTGCGCCGAGGGGCTGAAATTGTCAAAGGTTTCCAACCGGATACCATTATCGCTCTTGGCGGTGGGTCTGTTATGGATGCGGCTAAGGTAATGTGGCTCTTCTATGAACAACCACAAATCGACTTCCGTGACTTAGTTCAAAAATTCATGGATATCCGTAAACGTGCCTTCAAATTTCCAGAACTCGGTGAAAAAGCTAAATACATCGGGATTCCTACAACCTCAGGTACCGGATCTGAAGTAACCCCATTTGCGGTCATCTCAGATAAGAAAAACCAACGCAAATACCCATTAGCAGACTATTCTCTAACTCCAACTATTGCGATTATTGACCCTGATTTAGTTATGACCGTGCCTGACTTTGTTACCGCTGATACCGGGATGGATGTGCTAACCCATGCCATTGAAGCCTACACTTCTACCTTAGCCAATGATTATACAGATGGTTTAGCCCTACAAGCTATTAAAATGGTTTTTGAAAACCTAGAGGAATCAGTTGCTGGAAATAGCTTTGCTGCCCGTGAAAAAATGCATAATGCTTCTACCATGGCTGGTATGGCCTTTGCCAATGCCTTCCTCGGCATGTCCCATTCTATGGCCCATAAAATTGGTGCTTTCCACCATACTGTCCATGGTCGGACCAATGCAATTCTTTTACCATATGTTATCCGTTACAATGGGACTAAACCTGCTAAAACTGCTACTTGGCCTAAATACAATTATTGGAAAGCTAATGAAAAATACCAAGATATTGCTAAACTAGTCGGACTTAAAGCAGATACCCCAGAAGAAGCTGTAATTAATTTGGCCCAAGCAGTTTATGACTTAGGTGAACGTGTTGGAATTGAGATGAACTTCAAAGCTCAAGGCATCAAAGAAAAAGACTTTATGGACAGCTTGGAAGAAATTGCTTATCTAGCTTATGAAGACCAATGTTCTCCAGCTAATCCACGCCTGCCAATGATTAAAGATATGCAAGAAATTATGACCAATGCATATTATGGTTACGCAGAAAAACCCGGCCAATATAAATAAGTTATCCTCCTAAAGGATATAGATACAAAAAAGGAATCGGCGCCCCACCGATTCCTTTTTAATTTTATTTAATTGTTTTATCAACTGTTACACATTCAATCCCATCTTCAAAATAATGGTCTGAACATTCTTGGTAACCTTGACTCTTATAAAAGCCTAGTGCACGCAGGTCCGAATGAATGATGAAATGATGATAAGCTTGGCTTTGGGCAAAGTCTTCCATCTTTGCTAAACAAAGGGCTGCAATACCTTGGTTACGGTAAGGTTTTAAAGTGGCAATCCGAGAGATCCGGAAATCTGGACCAGGTTCAGGGACATAACGGATGGTTGCCACTGGATTTAGACCATCAAAAGCCACAACATAATAAGTATCGTCCCCATCAAGACCATCAAATTCTTCATCCTCAGGGATTTCTTGTTCTCCCACAAAAACCTCTTGCCGAATTCTTCGACTCGGTTCAAACAATTGGTCACCCTTAGCAAACACTATACGAATATTATCTTTCATTCTTTTCCTTTCCTTGTGGATCGGGGAAAAAGAGTCCAATCCCTAACAAGATTCTCCTTCTAATTTATCTAAACGTCGTTGGTGACGTCCCCCTTCGAAGTCTGTCGAAAGCCATGTATCAACAATCATCTTGGCCAATTCATCACCAATCACCCGTGCCCCCATGCAAAGAACATTTGAATTGTTATGAGCTCGGGTCATTTTGGCTGAATACACATCATGAACCAATGCGGCCCGGATACCTTTATGCTTGTTAGCAGCAATGGACATACCAATTCCTGTACCACAAATTAAAATTCCCAGTTCAGCCTCTTGGACATCAAGTTTTTGACAAACTTGGGCAGAATAGTCAGGGAAATCCACTGAATCCAAACTATGAGTTCCTACATCTAAAAGTTCATGTCCTTGACTTTGTAAATGTTCTTTAATCATTTCCTTCAAAGAGTAACCACCATGATCAGATCCAATTGCAATTTTCATTTTTATTTCCTTTCCTAGAGACATCATTTAATTTTTAATTATCAAACTGAGCTAAATATTCAGATACGATATTATCTGCCGTAAAGCCATAAGAAGCAACCACTGCATCCCCTTTACCAGAAGCACCAAATTGGTCAATTCCTAAGACCTTACCATCTAGACCGACATATTTATACCAAGCGCTACTTGCTCCCATCTCAATGGCCATCCGTTTACGAACGCCATCCGGTAAGATAGATTCTTTATACTCTTCATCTTGTTGGTCAAAGATATTTTGAGCTGGCATCGATACAACCGCCACATCATGGCCGGCAGCTTTTAACATAGCTTGGGCTTCGATGGCTAAGGAAACTTCAGACCCAGAAGCAATTAGAATACCTTGGGCTTGGTCTCCCGCTTGAGCAGAGACTACATAAGCTCCACGACGCACACCCTCTTCTAAGACTTGAGCCTCTACTGGAAGTAATGGCAAGTTTTGACGTGATAAAACTAATAAGCTTGGACGGTCTTTACTTTCTAAGGCAATTTTCCAAGCCGCAAAGGTTTCATTGGAATCAGCTGGGCGGAGAACGTTGAGGTTAGGCATGGCTCTAAAGGCTGCCAAATGTTCAACAGGTTCGTGGGTTGGGCCATCTTCCCCTACTGCGATGGAATCATGGGTCAAGACAAAGATTGAAGGCGTTGACCCTAAAGCTGCTAAGCGAATCGCCGCCCGTAAATAGTCAGAGAAGACGAAGAAGGTACCTCCAAATACTCGGCTACCGCCATGGAGGGTAATCCCGTTTAATATTGCACCCATAGCAAATTCACGGACCCCAAACCAAATATTCCGTTGGTCACGTGCTTCTGGCATAAAATCACCCGAAGCATCGATCATGGTCTTGTTAGAGCCTGATAAGTCAGCTGAGCCACCCCATAAGTATGGGATGCCTTGGGCTAAGGCTTGGATAGCCTTGCCAGAAGAAGCCCGGCTAGCCATATCTTTTTCACCTTGAGCTTGATACGTTAAGTGGGCGTCATAATCTTTAGGAAGGTCGCCCTTGAACGCTAAATCAAAGAGTTTAGCTTTTTCAGGCTCAGCTTTTTGGTAGGCTTCATAAAGGTCTTGCCATGCTTGGTAGGCTTTTTGCCCCCGTTCAAGGACATGTTGGTCAAATTGTGCTTGACTCACTTCAGGGACGGTAAATTCAGCTTGGTCATAGCCATAAGCTTGACGGGTTTGGGCCCAGGCATCGGCACCGAGAGGCGAACCATGGACGGCTGAAGTCCCTTGCTTAGGTGAGCCAAAGCCGATGACCGTCTTAATTTCAATTATAGATGGTTGTCCCTTATGATCTTTAGCCGCTTGAATCGCATCAGAAATAGCTTGTAAGTCATTGCCATCCGTAACTTTTTGATAATGCCAGTGCATGGCTTCAAAGCGTCCTTGAATATCTTCATTAAAAGCTAGGTTCAGGTCGCCATCTAAGGAGATATCATTTGAGTCATAGAGGACGATTAACTTATCAAGGGCTTGACGTCCTGCTAAGGAAGCCGCTTCATAAGAAATCCCCTCCATTAAATCACCATCTCCTACCAGGGTATAAGTATAATGGTCAATCATTGGAAAGTCTGGCGTATTATACAAGGCCGCCGTATGCGTTTCGGCCATAGCTAGACCCACAGCTTGGGCTAAACCTTGGCCCAAAGGACCCGTAATCACTTCGACTCCATCTGTATGTCCCACCTCAGGGTGACCGGGTGTCTTGGAACCCAATTGGCGAAAATCTTTTAAATCATTGATTGAAACGTCAAAACCAGACAAATGTAGTAATGAATAAAGCAGGGCAGAGCCATGACCCGCTGATAAGACAAAGCGATCACGGTTAGGCCAGTTTGAGGCTTTAGGATTAACATTCAGATGGCGGGTCCACAAACTATAAGCCATCGGTGCAGCTCCAAGGGGTAACCCAGGGTGACCTGAATTCGCTGCTTCAATTTGGTCAATACTCAAAGCACGCAAGGTGCTCACTGCCAGTTGGTCTTCTTTTGTAAACATATACTTCCTCCTAACGATTTTGGAAAGCTTCCCAATCCTTTAAAAAGTCCTTAATCCCATTATCAGTCAAAGGATGTGACCAAAGTTTCGGGAAGAGACTGCCAGGAATGGTAGCAATATGGGCACCGCAACGGGCCACTTCTTGTAAATGAGGTGCTGTCCGAATACTTGCCGCAATAATTTCAGTGTCAAAACCATAAAAATCAATGATTTGTCGTAAATCCGCAATCAATTGATAAGCATCGGTGCCAATATCTTCCAATCTTCCCACAAACGGGCTGATATAAGTTGCTCCAGCTTTCATGGCAAGTAAAGCTTGGGTCACACTAAAGATTAAAGTCACATTAGTTTTAATACCTTCTTGTGACAAGATATGAACGGCCTTCAAACCTTCTTCAGTCATCGGAATTTTCACCACAACATTGTCAGCCCATTGAGCTAACTTCCGTGCTTCTTCCACCATTTGATCCGCTTCTAAGCCAATCACTTCGGCTGAAACCGGTCCAGGCACCAAGTCACAAATTTCTTTAATGACTTCTTCAAAATCACGCCCCTCACGCGAAATAATTGTGGGGTTAGTTGTCACGCCATCGACCAAACCTAAGTCAACAATCCGTTTAATTTCATCAATATTTGCAGTATCCAAGAAGAATTTCATAGAGGACCTCCTCAAAATATTTTGTTTATACATCTTATTTTAAGCCAACCTTGCTTCCATTTCAATCTCAAGCAAGCAAGCTTACAAATTTACTCAAAAAGTTTGGCTTTTAAGCCTCTAAAACATGGTGGTTAACCCAATTCAATACCTCTTCATCTGTCTCACATTCAAAGTTATGAATAGGACCCTGATGAGGTGGCAGCGGACGTCTTCGGTGGTTAAACCAAAGTGTCTGCCAGCCTGCTTTGGCGGCCCCCATCATATCATTAACATAAGCGTCACCGATATAGAGCGTTTGACTTGGTTCAAAGTCCCAAATCTGGCTCGCTAAGTTGAACAAACGGGGGTCTGGTTTGTGGTAAGGGGTGGAACCACTGATTAAGAGGTGTTGGCTATCGAAATACTTCTCCAAGGCTAAGCCCTTAATCTTTAAGGACTGGTGGTCTACCTCACCGTTAGTAAGCACAGCACGCGGAAAATTTGTCTCTAGCAAAAGCTCCAGTAGCTGTTGCATATATGGAAACAAGCGAATCCGACCTAAAGCAGCTTGGTAGTCTGCCTTAAAGGCCCGAGTTTGGTCAGCTCTTAAGTCGATATCGGTGAAATGAGCCAACATGTGTCCTAGCCGATAGTGGTCATAGTCAAATTGAGACCAATTTTCTTGATAAGCTTGGTGAAAAGCAAGGTCTGAATAATAGCGATATGTATCAAACATCACTTCCGTCTTTTGCCCATTTATTGATGGAAAATTCTTGCTGATAGCCTCTTTAAAAGGACTTTGTAAGTCATATAAGGTATCATCCACATCAAATACGATTGCAGTAATCATTGTTTTCCTTTCTGATTTAGCTTTAATCCAATCGGCCCAAGAAACTAAGGAAAAGGCTAATCAAAATCAAGACCTTAATTACTCACAGAAAGGCCGGTCTAGTTATTTTGATTGGTCTGATTAAATATCTATCAAAATTATAATTATTTAAAATAATTTAATTGAACATGAGATTATTAAAATAATCTGGCTTCAGGTAATAAATACCCTGACGGGTAAAATTAATCAACCCTTCCTTATGGATCTGCTTGACCACCTTCCCCGCTGTTTCACGGGTAGTCCCCGCTACCTGAGCTAACTCATTAATGGTCAGGGGATGCAAAATCACCATTTTGTCTTTTTGGGTGACACCCATATCATACATCCAAATAGCAAGCGCCTGGACGACTCGGTCAGAAGCTGATGGGGTGGATCCCATTTGAATTCGTTTCTCTAAGAAGACTGAAATATTTGACAATTTTTTAAACATATAAATTAATAAATCCACATTTGAAGTCATAATTTCTGTCATAATATTATTTGAGATCATCATTAAGTCAACATCGGTCCGGGCATAGGCTGTATAGCCATAATTCTGCCGGTCAAGTGACTCTGAGTAAGGGAAGTAATTATGTTCCTGAACATAATCAACATAGGTATAGTCTCCCGATGAATTGGTGGTCTCTAATTTGATTAAGCCTTTAAGTAAATAATAGGAAAACATTTTAGGATCTTCCTGGAAGAAAAGAATTTGTCCTTTACGGTATTGATGAATAACGACATTCGATTTAAAATAATTTAACTCTTCTGTTGAAAAACATTTAAAAAATTCGTGATGTTCCAATTCTTCAATATATGACTCTAATTCACGATTCATTGGCAACCCTTCTTTCCCTGCCATTAACAGTTACATTCACCCTTTTTAATACTAAGTAAGGGTATTCACACTTCCCATTCTAGCACAATTTTTTATTAAAATAAATGAGACCCTAGCAGAACTAGGGTCTCATTTATTTTAATAATTTTAATTACATGTTTTCTGGTGCTTCTACACCTAATAAACTTAAACCATCTTTTAAGACAATTGAAGTTGCTTTAACTAATGCCATCCGTGCTGCTAATTGATCATCATCATTTAATAGACGTACATTTCCATAGTATTTGTTAAAGGCTTGAGCTAATTGAATGACATAACGGGCAATCATAGAAGGTTCATATTTTTCAGTGGCGGCCACTAAAGTATCACTATATTCAGCTAATTTCTTAATGACTGCCCAGGCATATTCATCGGTCAATTCATAGATTTCATCTGCCTTTAATTCCTTACCATATTTTTCAAGTAAGGATTTAGCCCGCGCATAAGTATATTGAACATAAGGACCTGTTTCACCCTCAAATTGAACGACTTCAGATAATTTAAAGTCAAAGGAGTTCATCCGGTCTGATTTCAAATCGTGGAAAATAACCGCACCGACCCCAACTTGTCTAGCCACTTCTTCTTTGTTTTCTAGGTCAGGATTCTTAGCTTCAATTTGTTCTAAGGCTAATTCCATGGCTTCATTCATTACGGCTTCTAGTAAGACAATTTTACCTTTACGGGTTGATAATTTCTTACCTTCCAAAGTAATTAAACCAAAAGCAATATGAACCATATCATCGGACCAATCGTTACCCATCCGTTTAAGGATTGCTTTTAACTGTCTAAAGTGGTTGGCTTGTTCATTCCCCACAATATATAAACTCTTAACGAAATTATAAGTTTCTTTACGGTAGTAGGCAGTGGCAATATCCCGGGTGATATAAAGGGTAGCACCATCAGAACGTTTTACTAGAGCAGGTGGTAATTCTTCATCGTCAAGATAAACTAAGGTTGCTCCATTTTCAACGGTTGAAATACCCTTATCTGCCAAGATTTGTAACTTATCTTCCATCTTGTCATTATAGAAGGATTCACCGGTATAATGGTCAAAAGAAATCCCCATTAAGTCATAGACTTTTTCAAATTCTTTAATGGATTCATCTTTGAACCAGGTCCATAGTTCAGTCATTTCTGGGTCGCCATCTTCTAATTTCTTAAAGGCAGCCCGACCTTGATCTTCCAAAGAAGGATCTTCTTCAGATTTTTCATGAAATTCAACATATAGTTTTACTAATTCATTCACAGGATCTTTACGGACAGTGGCTTCGTCACCCCAACCCTTATAGGCTACGATTAATTTACCGAACTGAGTTCCCCAGTCACCTAAGTGGTTTACTGATACAGTCTTATAATTCATCTTTTGATGCATTAGATCAAGCGAATTACCAATAACCGTTGACCGTAAATGCCCCATTGACATAGGTTTAGCAATATTTGGTGATGAATAATCAAGTACAACAGTGCCACCATGACCTAGGTCAACTTCACCATAATGACTGTCTTCTTTGATAACTTGAGAAATAATCTCATTTGATTTTTCTTTACGGTTTAAGAAGAAGTTAATATATGGTCCAACTGCTTCAACTTTGTCAAAATGAGCACCATCAATTTTTTCAACTAATTCTTGGGCAATTAAATTCGGGGCTTTACGGAAAGCCTTAGCCAATTGGAAAACCGGAAAGGCTAAATCACCATGTTCAGCATTTGATGGTTTTTCAATTAATTGTGCAATTTTCTCTTCATCTAAATGTTCACCCACAAGCGGGCTCAAAGCCGCAACTACGATTTGTTTATCTTCCATACTTTCGATTCTCCTTTTCAAATAAAAAACGCCTCCAGAAGCTCTGCTCCTAGAGGCGTATTAGACATTTACTAATACACGGTACCACTCTAATTGAACAGGCATCGCTGTCCATCTCTCTTTGCTAACGGAGATATCTCCGGACCAGGCTACTTAAGTTCACCCAATCTGTCTTAGAAAGTGCGGTTCAGTTAAATCATCGTGTTGGCTTCCATCATCCCAACTTGCTAGTAACGAAGTTTTTCAACTTACTCTCTTTCCGTGTTTAAAAATTTATGTGTTTGATTATAACATTTTAATTTTTACTTTTCAATGATTGTTCCAGCATCTGATTCAATTAATTGTTCTAAGTTTTCTAAAGAAGTAATTACTGCACGACCATTGTCAGTTTCTTCTACGAATTTAATGGTTGCTTCAACCTTAGGTAGCATTGAACCTGGGGCAAATTGATCTTGACCCATATATTCTTTCATTTCTGCAACAGTAACTTTTTCTAATTTAGCTTGGTCTGGTTTATTGAAGTTTACATAAACATAATCAACTCCAGTTAGAACGATGAACATATCAGCGCCTAAGTCAGCAGCTAATTTTTGAGAAGCGAAGTCTTTATCAATTACGGCTTCGACCCCGACTAATTTACCGTCTTCTTCAATAACTGGCACACCGCCACCACCGCCGGCTACGACTACGTGGCCAGCGTCAACTAAAGTACGGATTACTTCTAGTTCTTTAATTCCAACTGGTTTTGGTGAGGCCACCACTTTACGCCAACCACGACCAGCATCTTCTTTAAATGTCGCATTAGATTTTTCCATTTCGGCTTTGGCTTCTTCTTCAGAATAGAAAGGTCCGATTGGTTTAGATAAGTTAGTGAAGGCTGGGTCATTCTTATCTACAATAACTTGAGTCACGACTGAAGCGACAGATTTATCAATATTTAAGTCTTTTAAAGCATTTTGTAAAGCATTTTGTAACCAATAACCGATTGAACCTTCGGTCATAGCCACTAATGAATCTAATTCAAAAGCAGGGTTCTTTTCTGAATCAGCTGCAATATTTTGTAATAATAGGTTACCAACTTGAGGACCATTACCATGAGTGATAATTAATTCATCCCCATTTTGGATTAATTTTACTAAGAATTCAGCAGTTTGTTTCAAGGCATCTTTTTGAGCTTGAGCCGTTGGATTATCAGTAAGAATGGCATTTCCACCTAGAGCAACAACAATTTTACGATTAGACATAGATACACTCCTTTTTCTTTTTTTATCAGCTTACCTAGACATTGTCTATTTTACAATTGGACAATCTCACAAGATAAGTGATTCTATTTAGTTAAAGTAACTAAGCTGGGTCACTGGCTAATTCTTTGACCGCATGGGCATAGATTTCCATAGCATCATAGAAATTTTCGACTGAAATATATTCATCAATTTGATGTTCCGTAACCGCCGCTCCCTTAGTTTGAGCACCGAAGGCCACACAATTTGGCATGGTTCGAGCAAAAGTTGCACCGCCTGATGAAATAGGCTCAGTCATATCACCCGTTAAATCACGGTAAACTTCCAATAAAGTATTTACCAGTGGACTATCAAGGGGAACATAAAGTGAATTTAGATAGTCAAATTCTTGATATTCGAAATCATATTCAGCAGCTGCTTTAGCTAATTGATCAACTAGTAGGTCTTTATCAGCAGTGACTGGAATCCGAATATCGAGCCCAATTCGACTTTCATCTTCATTAATAATTAATTTAGATAAATTAACCGTTAAAGGACCTGACATTTCATCTTCGACTTCCCCAAAAATTGGTTTGGCATAGCCTGTTTCATAGAATTTATCTTTAATCAGTTTAAAGGCAGGATTTTCTGGAAATAATTTTTCTAAAGCTAGGGCTAAACGAATAACCGCATTCGTACCTTCATAAGCATCCTTAGCATGGACTGATTTTCCTAAAACGACAATTTGTCTTGCTTCTTCCGTATATTCAAAGCCTAATTGATCTAAGGCTGCTTTGACCGCATCCATCTTATCGCCTTGATACATGGCCTTGGCCGGTACAGCATTAAAAGCACGGTCATTATTGAGGGTAAGATCATTAGAACCAGGTCCCACCAGATAAGCTTGAAGTAAGCCTTTTTCGGCATAGGTTAAAGGAAAGGCTGAATCTGGGGCGAAGCCATAAGTAGCTTGTTCCTCAATTTCACCATAACGGGCCATGCACCGCCATAAAGTTTCTTCATCGGTTCCGAAAATAAACCGAACCCGTTTGTTAAACTCATAACCTTGGTCCATTAAGGCTTTAACCCCATATAAGGCTGCCACTGAAGGCCCTTTGTCATCTTGGGTTCCACGACCGTATAACTTCCCATCGCTTTCAACCATTTCAAAAGGATTATGGGTCCATTCAACCAAATCTTCAGCAGGTACTACATCTAAGTGACAAAGGATTGCAAGTAATTCCTCCCCTTGACCAATTTCAGCGTAGCCATAGTATCCTTGAGGATCGATAAAGGTTTTAAAACCTAATTCTTCACAGGTATCTAAAGCTATTTCCAAAGCTTCTTGAATATGACGACCAAATGGTGTTTTATCATCTGTTTCATCACACACAGATGGTACGGCAATCCAGTCCTTTAACACTGCTTTTGCTTGAGACTGTACCTTACTTGTCAAGGTATATTCCACGATTATATCAACTCCTTTAAATGAATGAGAGCGAGCAAGAAGCGGAATCTAATATTCTTCTACTTCTTGCCCGCTCCCATTGTGATTCGTATTATACACCGATTAGAACATTGAACCAATCACTAAGAGAATGATTGAAACTACGAAGACAGCAGCTATTAATTTAGCCACAAACTTCCACCAAGTACCCAACTCAATACCAGCAATGGCTAAGGCACCCACAACGACACCTGAAGTTGGCGTAACTAAGTTAACGATACCAGCAGCGGTTTGAAAAGCAGTAATAACGATATCTTTACCTACACCGGCAAAGTCACCTAGAGGAGCCATAATACCCATGGTAGCCGCAGCTAAACCTGAAGTAGATGGAATTAAGAATGACATTGGGATGTAGAACAAGAAGGTAATAACCGTGAACAGACCTTTAGATAAACCACTCAAGCCAACTTCACCCCAGTGAAGAACAGTAGCGGTAATTAAACCATCATTCATTACTACTTGGATACCACGAGCGATGGCACAGATCAAGGCAACAGTTAGTAAGTCACCCATACCTGCAATGAAGACATCAACAAAACGTGATTCGCTAATACCGTAAATAGCCGCGATAATGATTGACATAATGAAGAATAGAACGGTAATTTCAGTCAAGTACCATTGACCTAAAGGTAAGGAAGACTTACCAACTAAAGTACCTAAGACTGGCGTATTTAAAATTCCTTCATGAATTGAATCAAAGATCGTATGATCAAGTTTCAAGACATCGGCCCAAGGAATGAGACCAAGAATCATAATTACAAAGGTTAAAGCGAAGACCCAAAGGACAGATTTTTGTTTACCAGACATTTCAGGAATATCTTCTTTAACTTTGAATTTTTCTTTATCAGCTTCTAAGTGATCATAGATTAAGGAATTCTTTGGATCAGCTTGGACTTTCTTAGCATAATTAGAGACAAAGTAAGCCCCCATAATATAAGTCACAACTAAGAATACTAACCGTAGACCAATCCCTTCAGCAACTGAAATACCCGCCATACCAGCCGCAACCCCGGTTGCAAATGGGTTGACCGTAGAAGCAAGTACCCCTAAACCAGAACCAACAAGAACCACGGCGACTGCAACTAAGGCATCCATACCCACAGATACCATCAATGGTATTAAGATTGGATAGAAGGCAATAGTTTCTTCTGCCATACCATAACTAGTTCCCCCAAGGGCAAAAACAGCCATCAAGATCCAAATTAAGGTATTCATGGAATCTTTCCGGTGTTTAATGAGGGTGGCAATCCCTGCATCAATCGCACCTGTTTCAGTAACTACACCCAAGAAGCCACCAACGAAGAGGATGAAAAGGGCAACTTGGATGGCACCATCCGTTCCTTCTTTACCTAACATCCCGTAAGCAGGGGCAGCAAATAAGTCCCAAAGCCCTTGTTTATTAGATTCAACCGTATGGTAGGTTCCTTGAATAAAGTTACCTGCATCATCTAAATCGTATTGACCAGCTGGAATAATCCAAGTCAATACAGCCACAATTGCGGTAAGAATAAATAAAATTGTAAATGAGTTCGGCATTTTAAATTTTTTCTTTGTAGTCTCTTCCATTTTTACACTCCTTTTTTTATATATTTTTGATCAAATAAAGAAAACAGAGCCAGAATTGTCATTACATCCGCACAATCCTGGCCACTGTTGGTCGTAATCACAAACTAAATGGGTATTCAGTTTTTTGATTAACTTACTTATTAAATTTTAAGGGAGAGAGAGTATAGACTTATACTTTAGGAATAAACAAGTTACCATTTGTAGCAGCCATGATGGCTTTGATTGAGTGCATACGGTTTTCTGCTTGTTCAAATTGACGAGCTTGAGGGCTGCGGAATACTTCGTCCGTAACTTCCATTTCTTCTACGCCAAATTTTTCAGCAACATCTTTACCATATTTTGTTTCAGTATCATGGAAAGCAGGTAAGCAGTGTAAGAAGATGTAATCACCTTTAATATGGCTTACAAGTTCTTTATTAATTTGGTAAGGTTTCAATAAGTTAACCCGTTCTTCGAACTTGTCTTCTTCACCCATTGATACCCATACGTCTGCATATAGAGCATCAGCATTTTCAACCGCTTTAACAGCATCATCTGTCACAGTTACTTTCGCACCTGATTTAGCTGCATATTCTTCAGCCATTTTCACTAATTTTTCATCTGGGAATAAGCTCTTAGGTGAAGCAATGGTTACATTTACGCCTAAGATCGCACCAGTAACTAATAGGGAGTTAGCTACGTTATTACGGCCATCACCACAGTATACTAAAGTACGGCCAGCTAATTCACCAAATTCTTCTTTCAAAGTCATGTAGTCGGCAATCATTTGAGTTGGATGCCATTCATCAGTTAGACCATTCCATACTGGAACACCAGCATATTTACCTAGGTCTTCAGCCATTTGTTGGCTAAAGCCACGGAATTCAATACCATCAAACATTGAACCTAAAACGATAGCAGTATCTTCAACAGATTCTTTTTTACCTAATTGGATATCGTTAGCACCTAAGAATTCTGGAGCAGCACCTAAATCGTTAGCAGCAACAGTGAAGGCAGAACGTGTCCGAGTTGAAGTTTTTTCAAATAGCAAAGCAATGTTTTGGCCTTTCATGTATTCATGAGGAATACCACGTTTTTTAAGATCTTTCAAATGGATGGAAAAATCAATTAGGTATTCTAGTTCTTCACGACTGAAGTCGATTTCTTTTAAAAAGTTTTTTCCTTGGAACATATAGTCACTCTCCTAGTATTAGATTTGATTAAATATCTTCACGATATAATGGCATTGACATACAACGTGGGCCACCACGACCGCGAACCAATTCGGATCCACGTAATTTAATTAATTTCAAGCCATATTCTTCAAGGACCTTATTGGTTACAGTGTTACGGTCATAAACCACAACCACACCTGGAGCGATAGTTAAGGTATTAGAACCATCATTCCATTGTTCACGTGCTGCAGCAACAGGGTCGCCACCACCACAACGGATTAGGTGAACTTTTTCAACACCTAAAGCGTCTTGTAAGATAACGTCTAATTGGTCTTCACGTTCTACAATATTAACAGTGCCGTCTTCGTTAGGAGTTAGATCCCAAACTTTTAAGCCACCTTCGATTTCTGGGTGAATCGTGAATTTATCATAGTCAACCATAGTAAATACGGTATCCAAGTGCATGAATTTACGGTTTTCACCAATTAAGAAAGCTAAGATGCGTTTGAAGCCAGTTTCTTTGAATAGACGGTTAGCTAATTTTTCGATTGAACGAGCATCAGTCCGTTGAGAAATACCAACTGCTAAAACATCTTTAGAAAGTACTAATTCGTCCCCACCTTCGATCCGAGTAGCTTCTTCACGGTTGTAGAAGCGGTCTACTGCGCCATTACCATATTCTGGATGGTGGTCGAAGATATATTTACCATATAAGGTTTCACGGTTACGAGTTTCTGAATACATATGATTCAAAGTTACACCATGAGCCATCGTTGCAAATGGGTCACGCGTGAAATAAAGGTTTGGCATTGGATCTACGATAAATGGATAGTCTGTTTCGTATTTATCTGATAATGAAGTACCAGACACATCTGGCATTTCAGTTTTACGGAAACCTTCCATTGTCTTAAGCACCATGTCAAAGGTGTCAGGGATAGCTAATAAATGATCTTTTAAAGCTTTTAACATAGCATCAGATTGAACACCTGTTTCAGCTAACCATTCATCTACAAATTGTTCTTTAACATCAGCTGCGTCAATTGCATCTGCAACTAAACGTTCTAGATAAAGAACTTCCACCCCATTTTCACGTAATGCATCTGCAAATGCATCATGTTCTTTTTGCGCATCCTCTAAGAATGGAATATCATCGAAGAGTAAACGCGGAAGAAAGTCTGGTACTAAATTTTCCAACTCTTTACCAGGGCGGTGTAAAACCACTTTCTTCAACTTACCAATTTCGGAGAAAACTCTAATAGGTCTTTCTGTCATATTATCCTTCCTTTCTGTTCTCTCTTTGATGTCTATAATATATCACCCCTTTGTAATCGTTTCCTTTACGGAATTAACAAGAGCTCTGTGAATTCCTTGGACTTAAGAATGTGATGAATCTCTCATTATGAGAACGTTTTCATATTCTTGATAACAGAAAGTGGTTTGCAATAGGCTTTAGCTAGGTTGAGCAAATCAGGGCCAAGAAAATATGAGAGAGCTAATCACTAGAAATTAATAATTTTTTTATAAAATTCTTTTTTATTCCCTTAAAATTGAGCATATGTAAGTCAAAATAAGCTTGTTAAAGGTAAAAAACTCTAATAAGTAATTTTCAACATGGGCTTGTTAATCTACCATCCACTACTTACTAGAGTTTTTCTATACTTCTTTTAGCTATTACATTTTTACCAGATCTTCCATGGCATCTGCTACTTGTTGAACCGTGGTACCAATAATCACTTGGACATTGTTTTTGTCAATCACATTGATACCCATGGCACCAGCTGCCTTGATTTTTTCTTTATCAACTAAATTGGAATCTTTCACTTGAAGACGTAAACGGGTAGAGCAATTATTGATCACATCAACATTTTCTTTACTCCCAATGGCTTCAAGGATCACAGAGGCTTGGCGGGCTTCTTTGGTATCGGCTAAACCAGCACTTTGTTCAGAAATATTTGACTCAGTTAGGTCGGCCCCACCAACAGGACCTTTACGACCTGGAGTAGCAAGGTCAAATTTCTCAATCACAAAACTAAAGACCAGATAATATAAGACGGCTACGACTAATCCTTGCAAGATCAGCATCCATGGATGATTAGCCATCGGCACTTTTAATGACAGGAGAAAGTCGATTGCCCCAGCTGAGAAGGCGAAACCTGCAGTCCAATGCATTAAAGCGGCAAAAGCTACAGAGACTGCGGTTAAGGCGGCATGGACTAAGTATAGTACTGGCGCCACAAACATGAAGGAAAATTCAATTGGTTCAGTTACCCCAGTCACAAAGGCAGCCACACCAGCGGCTAAGAATAAAGACATAACTTGTTTCTTGTATTCAGGCGCAGCTTTCCGGTACATAGCATAACAAGCTGCAGGCAAACCAAACATAAAGACAGGGAAGAATCCAGCTTGATACATCCCAGTAATTCCTTTGGTTCCTTCATTGGCCCAGAACTTACCAATGTCATTAATACCAATCAGGTCAAACCAGAAGACATTGTTTAAAGCATGGTGTAAACCAGTTGGAATTAAAAGACGGTTGAAGAAGGCATAGATACCAGCTCCAAGCCAACCCATTGAAGAAATAGCTTCACCAAAGGAAGTTAAACCATCAAAAACGAGTGGCCATAAGAATAAAAGAACCAAAGCAGCAAAGGAAGAGAAAATCCCAGTTAAAATTGGGACTAAACGGCGGCCAGAGAAGAAAGCAAAGGCTTCTGGCAACTTAGTCCGATGAAACTTATTGAAGGTTTCTGCCGCAATGATACCGGCAATGAGCCCGAAGAAGACATTACCATTTCCAACCTTAGCAAAGGAAGCAGATACTTCTTCCACTGGAATTGATTTCAGCTGAGCAACTGCAGCAGAACTAAGTAAAGTTGTCATCGTAAGGAAAGAAACCAAGGCAGCTAAACCAGCAGCTCCATCTTTTTCCTTGGTCATACCAATCCCAACCCCAACTGCAAATAAAATACCCATATTATCTAGGATAGAGCCCCCGGCTTTAACTAAAAATGCTGCGATGACATTTTCGCCCCCCCAACCAGCAGGGTCAATCCAGTAGCCAATCCCTAACATTAAGGCAGCTAATGGTAGTACAGCGACCGGTAACATCAAAGACCGACCAATTCGTTGTAAATAACCTTTCATAAAAAGCACCTCTTTCATACAATTACAATAATCAATAGAATAAGAGCAATAAAATATAATAAATCTGGCAGAAATTAATAAGTTGATTTAAACTCCCTTCTCTATTATTAAGGCTTATTAAAACTATTATAAATGCTAATAGGCAGTCTTTTGTAAGCCTTTCCACCTGCCATTTTCATTATAGAAAACGGCATTATAAATGTCAATATTGTCTATAAAATTACTGACACCTGCTTTATTTTCTAAAAATTAACTTTAAAACTAGAAATCGTAGACTTTTTTATGAATTTTTGCTTATTTAATACGAAATTTGATATGATAACGGTAATAAAAGTAAGAGACGAGGTGACAGAATGACTTATTGCCCTAAATGCGGCCTGAAATTGGAAGAGGACTTCCATTATTGTCCTCAGTGTGGCTATGACTTAAGCCAAATCGATTCATTGCAAGACACCATTAAAATAAAAGGACCCCTTACCGATTCAAATAATATGGCTCCAGCTAATGATTCCCATGTCCATTTGAATCATTATGATGATGATGACCCTGACTTAACAAGGACTGAATACCCAGAAGAGGATGCTCTTTTCCTAGAGGATGACCCAACCGATTCGCCAAACTCCCGCAGTCACCGTCACACCCATTATGCCCCTGACAAACAATCAATTATCCGCCTAGGCAAACTCAATATAGCCATGTTTCTGGCAGCGATGGTAACTATTCTGGGAATCATTTTACCGAATTTTCTAAACCTTACCCCTCTCTTGGAGAAAATTGATACCCTCAGCGCTTATGGGTATGACACCAGTACTTGGACGCGCTTGGTCAATAACCATACTAGTCTCCAAGACTTAATTCTTAACTATCAAAACCTGGCCCAACTTTATCACGGGATACAAGAATTCCTAGGCTATACGGTTCAAGTTCAATCCCTTCCTTTTGTCCGTCCAATTACTCAAGGATTATTATTAATTCCTATTCTATTTATGCCCTTAGCCATTTTCCGTCACCGGCTGGCTCGGAAATTAAACTTATTTCTTGCCTTGGCTGAAGTTGTCTTAACACTTGGGCTTGCTTATTTCTTTTATCCAGTTTTCCAAAATCTTAACCTAAGTTTAGGCATAGCTGCCTACCTATTCTTTGCGGGCTTAATTGCCATGTTAGTCTTGGCTAGCATACGCCTATTTAGCCAAGGCTAATTTATTATTAAAACCTATATAAAGAACCCCAAAACTTG